>JAIRUL010000066.1 GCA_031254445.1 Chitinispirillales bacterium | reverse complement strand
TTCGCCTCGACGATGAGCTTGGGCGGCACCTTGCGGAAGCGCATGAAGACGATGCTGAGGAGCCCGACGCGCGAACCGGAGAATATCGCCTGCATCCAGAGCTGGAGCGCGGAGCCGATGTAGCAAAAAACCAAGATCGCGCCGATAGCGACAACGGCAATTACTAGCACGAGAACGCCGGAAATGTTTGAACCGCCCATGGGGTGGCCCTCCTTAATTATTTTGGGTATAGAATTTATGGGCTGAATATTTAATTGCCAATGCTCAATTCTCAGCTTGTTTATGTTTCCCTATCCTTAAACAGCGCCACCACCTCCGAGGGCCCCTGCGCCCGCATAAGCGACTCGAAAAAGTTCCTGTCGTTTAGATGCCACGACAGTTTGCCTAAGATTTTCAGGTACTCGTTGTGCCGGCCCTGCGGGCCCATTATGAGGAAGAGCAAGTGGACGGGCTTGCCGTCTACCGAGTCGAAAGGCACGCCCTTCACGCTGCGGCCTACGGCCATCATTATCGCCCTCGCCCCGGCCACAAGCCTATGGGATATCGCGATGCCCTGGCCGATGCCTGTGGACGACACCCTCTCCCGCTCCATGAGCTCTTCTACGTAGCGCTCCAATTTGTAGCCGTCTAACTTCCCGGTGCCGGCCAATAGGCGCACGAGCTCCCTAATGGCCCCCTCCTTTTCGCCGGCGCCAAGCTCAAGCCGCACGCAGCTCGGGTCTATGATATCGGAGACGTTTATCACTTAGGCCCTCCTTTTGCCGACAGCGCGTCGAATATATAAAATAATTTTGGGCGGGTATGGAAATTGTTATATTTTTATAAAATATGAATCGCAACTATAACGACGACGCGAAAGAACAGGTGCGGCTGCGGGCGGACATCGCCTCCGTCGTCGGGCGCTACGTCAACCTGAAACAGCGCGGCTCCACGATGCTTGGGCTTTGCCCTTTCCACAAGGAGAAAACGCCTTCTTTCACGGTTAACCCTGCAAGGGGCGTCTACCACTGCTTCGGCTGCGGGCAGGGCGGCGACGTCTTCCGTTTCGTGCAGGAGATGGAGGGCGTCGGCTTCCGCGAGGCGCTCGAAATGCTCGCGGAGGAGACGGGGGTGGAACTCCCGAAGCATAGGCGCGAGCCGGAATACGGCGGGCCGCCGACAGCGGGGGGGCAGCCGCCAGCGCCGCCGGACCCGCGCCAAAAGGCCGCCGCCAAGACGGAGCTATTGGACATACACAAGGAGGCGGCGGAATTTTATTATCAACGCGTGAAAGGCAATCCGCAGGCTGTCGGCTACTTCAAATCGAGGGGGCTTTTGGCCGAGACCGTCAAAGAGTTTAGGCTCGGCTACGCGCCGGACGCATGGTCGGAGCTTTGCGGCTACCTGCAAGGCAAAAAAATACCGATGTCAAAGATCGTCGAGTGCGGGCTCGCCGTGAGCAAGGAGGGGGGATCCGGCTACGACCGCTTCAGGAATAGGGTGATGTTCCCCCTATGCGACCTAAGCGGGCGCGTCATCGCGTTCGCGGGGCGCGGGCTCGACGCGGCGACGGAACCTAAGTACCTGAACTCCCCCGAAAGCGCCCTCTACAAGAAGAACAGCGTGCTCTACGGCCTGCACAAGGCGCGCGACGGCGTCCGCGAGCTGGGGTACGTTTTGATTGTCGAGGGGTACATGGACTACCTGACGCTCTACCAAGCGGGCGTCCGAAACGCGGCGGCGGCCTCGGGGACGGCGTTTACCGCGGAACACGCCCACATCATAAAGCGCTTTGCGCAGAAAGCCGTGCTCGTCTTCGACGGCGACCGCGCCGGCGTGTCGGCGGCTCAGCGGGCGGCGGCCATCCTCGCGCCGCTTAACCTGCAGGTGTCGATACTCACGCTGCCTTCAAGCGACGACCCCGACTCGTTTGTCAAGCGGGAGGGCGCGGAGGCGTTCAGGGAGCTTATCCCCTCCGCGAGGCCCGCCGCGGATTTCCTTATTGACAAACTGATATCCGAATCGGACGGGTCGCCGCACGGCAAGAGCAGGGCGATGGACGAACTTATGCCCTACGCGCACGCGCTCTCGGACAGCGTGGTGCGCGGGGATTTTTTAGACAAGCTCGCGCAGCGCCTGCGCCTAGACAAACGGGTCGTTTTGGAGAGATTCAACAGCAAGAAAAATTACCAGCCGTCAATAGGCGATTCGCCATCGCCGACAAATCCCGCCGCAAGCGGCGGCTATGCCATAGGCACGCTCGAGGAGGACTTTTTGAGGATACTGCTAACCTCCCCCGAACTCACCGTAACGGCTAAGCAATATCTTTCCCCCGAAATTTTGACAGACCCCGCGGCGGAAAATATATATTCTATAATATTGGATACCTATGCCCAAAAGGGCGGCTTAGACGGGCTTTTCGACGCCTGCGGCGGCGATTTGGAGGCGGGCCGCCTGATATCCATGCTGGCCGTGAAACCGGTGTACGCGGAGAACATTCAGGACGAGCTTGTCCAAAAGATATTCCTCCTGCGCCGCAAGTACTTTAAGGCGCGGGTTGCCGATGTGAAGGAAGAGCTTATAGACTGCCCGAAGCAGGATAAGGGGCGGCTACTGGAACGCCTCCGCTATTACGGGGAGCAACTCAAGGAGTCGGATTTGCGGGAATGATGACGACACAAAACAAAAACGCGCCGGCCGCAAGCGCCCCGACCGTCGACAAGGTGGCGGCGCGGCTGCGCAAGCTCGCCAATTTGCAGGGCTTCGTCACCGAACCGCAAATGGAAGACGCGGTCGACACCGCGCACGACATCGACTGCATAAGGGAAATTCTCGAACGCGAGCAAATCGCCATCAACACGTTCGTGCGGGAACGCCG
>JAIRUL010000256.1 GCA_031254445.1 Chitinispirillales bacterium | reverse complement strand
AACCCTCCTTGTTTTGGTGTTTTGTTGTGGGCAGCCTCCTGCTGCCCGCCCTCGGCGCTTCTTCCGGCAAATCCGTTTGCCGAAAGAAGCGCCTACACCTTTTTTATCGGCGGGTTCTTTTAAGGGGATTAGCGGTTTTTTGAAAAAAATTTAAAAAAACCTTGCGCATTCCCCTTTCCATATATTATCTTAGTTATTCATAAATTTGCAGCGAATAGGGGATGTAGCTCAGCTGGGAGAGCGCGACGTTCGCAATGTCGAGGCCGGGGGTTCGATCCCCCCCATCTCCAAAATTCGTTATCGGCGATAGTTGTAAGTTGTTGTCTTGCCGTAGTTTATAGTACTATTCCATAAAATGCCCTTTTTGGCGGGGATGGCGTCAAGGAGGGCATTTTTGGTATTGGCGCAAGTTGATACCGGCTTATTATGCGCGCGCCTTGTTCGCCGCGGTGTTGATTTTATATGCAAAAGAAAAACGGCAGCATTCAAAATTCCGAACCCGGCGGCGTTGCCGGCGAGGCCAAGCCCGCCGGCAGGAAGTTTTCTTTGGGCAAGGTTAAGGGGTGGCCGCTTTTTATATTGTTTCTTATTGCGATTCCCGCCGCTTCGTTCTCCCTTGCCGCCGGCAGCGTTTTTCTTTACCGCCTCTACGAGACGCTCCCTATGCATTCGCAGCTCCAGAACGTCGAGCAGTCTGTAGTCTCCAAGGTTTTGGACAAGGACGGCAAGCTCATCCACGAGTTCAGCGTGGAGAGGCGCTTTTGGGTGCCGCTTGACAAGATACCCGTAGAGCTCCAGAACGCGGTTATCGCTATCGAGGATCGCCGGTTTTATTCGCACTGGGGCATCAACATGCAGCGCAACATCGGCGCGGCGCTGGCTAACGTTACCCGCGGGAAGCTGGCGCAGGGGGGATCCACCGTCACCCAGCAGCTTGCGCGGAACCTGTACCTCTCCTCCGACAAGACGTTTATCCGCAAGGTGCGCGAGATCCTTACCGCCGTCCAGCTTGAGCGCAACTACACCAAGCGCGAGATTATGGAGCTCTATCTCAATCAGGCGTACCTTGGGGCGGGCGTGTACGGGGTGCAGGCGGCGGCGGAGCACTACTTCAGCAAGAACGCTTCGGAGCTTACGCTTAACGAGTGCGCGGTCATCGCGGGGATTATCCAACTGCCGGAGCACTATAGGCCGGACAAGGCCGACAACGCTAACCGCGTAGCGGCGCGGCGCAACGCCGTGCTGCGCGCCATGGCCGCCGCCAAGTTTATCGACAAAAACATCGCGCGGATAGCCTCCGACGACCCGGTGGTTGCGAACCCCAAGGTTTACGGCCCGCCGAAAGCGCCGTATTTTATGGAGATGGTGCGCAAGCACGTCTCCGACAAGTACGGCGACGAGCAGCTCTACAACGGCGGCCTCGTCATCCACACCACGCTCGACCCCGTGGCGCAAGACTCTACCGAGAAGAGCGCCGAGCGCGCGGTCGAGTCGCTGCAGAAGCGGCTCAACCGCATATTTTTAGACGGCTCCCGCGCCGACCGCGCGCGAGGCATCTCCCGCGACGCGTTTTTAGCGAACTTCGACTCGCTCTACGCCCTAAACGCCGCGGAGTACGCGCAGCTGCACGACACGCTCAGGTACAGGCGCGCGCAGATAGCGGTGGTCGCGCTCGAAACCCATACCGGAGCGATACTCGCCCTTGTCGGCGGGCGCGATTTTCAGGAGAGCAAGTTCAACCGCGCGACGCAGGCGAAGCGGCAGCCCGGTTCGCTCTTCAAGCCCTACGTCTACGCCGCTGCGATGGACAACGGGCTTAGCCCCGCCACGGTCATCCTAGACCAGCCGATCACTTTGGTCACGCCGGACGGCGAGTGGCGGCCCGAGAATTACGACCGTAAATTTCTGGGCCCGTTGAGCGTCCGCGACGCGCTCGCGAGGTCGAACAACCTCGTCGCCATACAAGTGTTCAACAGGGTGGGCGGGCAGACGGTTGTAGACGAGGCCTACAGCTTAGGCATAAAGCAGAAGCTCCAGCCCGTCCCGTCGCTCGCCATCGGCTCGTGCGAAGTGACGCCTATGGAGATTATCTCGTCGTACTCCGTATTCCCCAACCGCGGCATACAGGCCGAACCCTACTTCATAGAGAAAATAACTGATAAAAACGGTAGGGTTTTGGAGAAAGCGGCGGCAAAGGAGCGGCAAGCGATAACGCCGCAGACCGCGTTCCTCATGAGCTCGATGCTGAACAGCGTGGTATGCTGCGGCACGGCCGCGTCGATCTACGGGCTTGGCTTCCGCAGGCCCGCCGGCGGCAAGACCGGCACGACGAACGACTACACCGACGCGTGGTTCATCGGCTTCACGCCGCAAGTCACCTGCGGCGTGTGGACCGGCGTGGACGAGCGGCGGTCGCTCGGCTACGGCGTGACCGGATCCTTAGCCGCGATACCGGTGTGGGTCGACGCGATGAAAGCGCTGCACAACGGCAGGCCAGTGCAGGACTTCTCGCGCCCCATAGGGATAAAGTCGCTAAACATCTGCGCGCAGTCGTTTGGGCTGGCCGGGGGCGCGTGCCCTAAGACGAAAGTCGAGCACTTCACGTACGAGACGGAGGTCGCGCCCTGCAACGTGCACGGCGTGGCTAGGGGGCTAAGGAGCGGGGACGAGATGGACATATTTGGGCCGTCTCG
>JAIRUL010000012.1 GCA_031254445.1 Chitinispirillales bacterium | reverse complement strand
CGAATCTTATCGCCGCGTTGCGCGCGGCGGGCATATCGCAGTCCGATCTTGCCAAGCGCGTAGGGTGCAGCCGCTCGGCGGTTAGCGACTACGCGTGCGGCGGCAAGCTGCCGCGCAGGGGTATGTTAGAGCGGATAAATGATGCGCTGGGCGTGAATCTGTCTACCACACGCCCGATTAGCGTGAGGGACTTCGCGCGCGATGTAGGCAAGGGGGCGGAGACAATTAGGCGCGGGGCAAAGCAGGGCGCATTCTCCGGGCTCTGCGCTGCCGTTGCATCAAAGAACGGCAAAAGGCATTCGTTCGTAGTCTTCCCCGAGAAGTACAAGGAGCTGGTGAATGCCAACGCATAAGGGCGAAAGTGCAGAAATCGACAGGGCGTGCAAAGAACACGCGGCGTGGCTGTCGCGAGAATATTACGCCGCCAACAAAGAGCGCAGGCGCATGTCGAATGCGGAGTGTTACAAGCGGCGCATGGAGCGGATGGCGCCCGATGAACGCGCCGGGTACCTCGCCAAAAAGCGAGAGATAAACAAAGCAAGCTATAGGCGGTGGAAAGAGCGGAGAAACAAGGCGAGCGAAGGAGGGGATGTTTGAGGCTATGCCCAACGGCCTAAGATTCGTTACGGAGCGTATAGCGGGCTATTACGGGTTCGGCGGCAAAGCCGATGCGCCAAAATCAGATACGGCCAATAGCGGTTCCCGGCAATCGAGGGTGTTTTGGGAGGGGGTATGCCAATGAGGAAGCGTAACAATGGCTAAGAAAAGGTATGTTGACATTGAATGCTGGGACGATCCGTGGTATCAAGATTTGTCGCCGGCCATGAAATGCCTATGGAAATATATATGCGACAAGTGTGATTGTGCCGGAGTTTGGAAAGTCAATCAAAAGCTCGCCGAATTTCAGATAGGGTGCAAATTTGATTGGGCCAAAGCCGAAAATCAATTCGCCGGGCGCACGAAGCCTATTTCTGCGGATAAATGGCTGATCGTCAAATTCATTGACTTCCAGTACGGAACGCTGTCCCCCGAGTGTCGGCCGCATATTCCGGTTTTCAAAGCGCTTGAAGAGCACGGATTAACATATCCGTTGAATTTGAGCGGTTTGAAAGGTATGCGATACCCTATTGATACCCTATCCGCCAACTCGCCAAAGGGTATCAATACCCTTGAAGAAAAGGAAGATGAAAAGGAAAATAACAATCTTTTGCCTGAAGTAAAAATTGACGCGCCTAAACGCGCGGAGGGGGCATTGGCGGCCAAGGTAAAGCCGCCCGGCTTTAGTCCGCCGGGTCACCTTGCCGACATGTGGCCGGATTATTTGGCTGTTCGCAAGGCCAAAAAAGCCGCCCCTACAGCGCGTGCGTTCGAGGGGATAGTGATGGGGCTTGAGAAGCTTGCGCCGGGCGACTACGCCGCGCAGCGGGCGATTCTTGAGCAGTCAATCATTGGCGGGTACACGGACGTGTACGAACTAAAAGCGAAAGGAGGCAATCATGGCAGAGGCGGTAGCGGCGGGGGGCATAGCGGCGGGAATCATGGGCGCGGTTTCGACGCCAGAGACGCGCAGCAAGGTTTTTTGTGAGTGCGGAGCCGAAAAAGAATTGCACTATGCGAAATGCGGGGAGTGGGATTGCCCGGTATGTTGGGAAGCCAAGCACGAGGCGCGGGAAGCCGCCAAGCGCGAAGCGGAAAGGCTTCGGGCGTTGAGGCGCGGCGTCGGCGCGAAGTTCTATGACGCGGATATGCGCAGGTGCGACGATAAGATAGCGGCGGTGGCGGCTGTTAAACGCTGGGTCGCGGACCCCGCAGGCATAATCTTGGTTCATGGCAAATGCGGGCGCGGTAAGACGTATCTCGCGTCCGCGGCCAAAAAGGAGTTTAACCGCAGGGACGTTTTGAGCCAATTTATTTGCGAGGACGAGATTTTTTTGCGGATTAAACAGTCTTTTGAAAAAAACGCAAAAAAGACAGAGTACGAGGTCTACGAGAGCTTCGCTCACTCATACCCGCTTATCATTGACGATGCGGGAGTGGAAAAGACGTCCGAATTTACGCTTAGCGTATGGGAGAGGATAATCGGGCGCAGGTATAGGGAGAACTATCCCACGATGATTACGTCGAACCTCAATATTGACGAACTCGCCGCGCGGATGGGGTTTCGCATTACCGAGCGGATAAGGGAGAGCAAAATGATTTACGAGTACACGGGTGAAAATAGGAGGGCGCGGTAATGGCAGCAAGGAAGAAAGGGAGAAGAGGCGAATAGGCCAGCCCCCGTTTTCATATCGTACAACTCTTTTTTTTGACTTGTAAGCCAAAAAGGCTTATTTTTTAGATATAGGCGTAAATAAAGGTTTTAGTGTAAGAACAATTGCGAAAAATAGAAACGAGCGATGACGTAGCGGAGGGGCCACGGTGGCAGAACATTATTTGGAATTCGTAGGGGCGCGTAATCAATGGGAGTCAACGCCTCCAGGGCTGTCCATAAAATACGACGGCGGCACCACGGCGTGGCTGTGGAGCGATGGCCGCATTGTTAAATTCGAGGGGGCTTTGCCGGCTTTTCTTATCGATGGCCTTTTGCCGCTGCGCTATAACGCTACCGAGCTCCGGTACGAAAGCGAAGACCGCGCCCTTTTCGCGTGGTTTATCGCTAGGGAAAACATCTGGAAGCTTTCGGACAGCAACGAAGTCACGTTTGCCGTCCGCGCGTTGTGGAATGGGCAGGGCAATGTCTCATGGGCAGGGTGCTATGCGCCCGTGGCCGCTTGTCAAGCCTGCCGAGATTTAGAGGTTACAAAAGCAAACGCTACCGACCTAACGGCGCACGTTGACAACGCCGATGCGCACGTTACGAACACGGAGCGCGCGACGTGGAACGCAAAACAAGCGGCAATCACGGGTGGCGCGTCTACAATAATAACAGCCGACTTAGCGGCTAACCGTGCCCTAGTGTCGAACGCAAACGGCAAGGTCGCGGCATCGGCAGTGAGCAATACCGAGCTTGGCTATTTATCCGGCGTGAAGTCTTCGATACAGGCGCAGATTAACGCGGCGCAGGTAGCATCGGATGGATATACAGTCATGCTAACCAAGAGCAGCCATGTATTTCCCGCGGGCGTAAGCGCAGCGACGGCAGGCAACACCGGCGCGATAAACATTGTGGCGTTCAAAGGCGGGACGCAGGTAGCGGCAAATATTACAGCCATCGCCGGCCAAGTAACAGGCCTTACAACGTCAATCGCGAATAACAACACGCTGAACGCAAGTTTTACCGTCACAGTAACTACGTCGCTAACCACCGCTGGCGGGACGCTCAGCATATCGGCGACCGTAGACGGCAAAGATTTTCAGCTGCGCTTTTCGTGGGCGCTTGCGAAGACAGGCGCGGCTGGGGCAAAGGGAGACAGTGGGGCAGACAGCAGTTATCTCCAACGAATACTTGATGTCACTATCAACCAAGGCGGTAGCTACACTATCCCAGACATATCTACCATAGCGCAAGGAGCGGTAACGCTTACAACTCTCAAGGACGGAGGCCCGGGGAAAGTGGACGCGTACATCGGGGCGTACAGCGCGGCCAACTACGCGCAAGATTTTTTCGCGTCATATGTAGCAAACTCCCAAATGTTAGGCAATACGTATTCGTTGACTAAGATAGCGGCCAGCTCAATCGGCCCGCCCACCATGCGTATAGACGTGAGGTTATACACACTAACGCTACGAATATATAAATTAATGTGATTTACGGCGGGCGCGGTGTTCTGTCATGCGGCTCGAACCGCTCGCGCTTTCATATCGTACAAATATTTTATTTGACTTGTAAATCAGAAATACTTATCTTTTATACATAGACATAATTGTGTGTAGTTGCAATTAAGATAAACGGGCAGTTCGCGGACTAGCTATCTGCGGGCGCAAAGAAAAGGGCAATGTGGTGCCACATCACCATGTTGCCCTTTTTCTTTTGCCCAAAAAATCAATAAAATCCGGCCAACGCGCGGGGCGCGAGGGCCAAACAGCCAAACGAAAGCAAGGCTACGGATGGATTTGGAAATTCTGAAAGAGGCGTATGAGGCGCTGTCGGACGAAAAAAAGGCTCTTTATGTCGAAAAGGGCGGCAAGTACGCTCTCGACGCCGCAGCGCTTGCAAAAGAGTTGGAGGCGCAGGCCGGGCTTAAAAGTAACCATGATCGGCTTCTCGGGCAGGTGAAAACGCTTGGCGCCAAACTCAAAGAAAAAGAAGAGGCGGAGGCGGCCGCTAAAAAAGCGGCGGATGAAAAAGACTTGGAGGCCAAAAAAGCCGCCGGAAGCCTCAAAGGGATTACCGAATCATTTGAGACGAAAATAAAGGCCGCATGGGAAGAGGGTGCGGCCGAGCTTGCAAAACTGAGAAGCGACTATGATAAGCTGGCGGATTCGCTTATTGAAGCGGAACTATTCAACATGGCGTCCGAGGCGGCGGTAAGGTGGTGCGCCTGTCAATGGTGCAAAGCGCGGCTCGTTTCAGTATGGGCGGGGCGCTTGGGGAGGGTTCATTGAAGAAGAACGAAGACGTGTAGTCCAAAACATGGAAAGGACGGCCGTGGATGGCTCTTAAAATTCATCGCGCAATTGCCGACAGCCTCGAAAAGGCAGGATTCGGCCTTGAAATAGCATGGCCGAACATTCTTTACAAGCCGTGCGAACATCTCGACGACCAAGGCGAGCCGTTGCCCTTTTTGGAGTTGGTTTATGGCGCAAGCAATCGAACCCAGTTTACTCTCGACGGGGATGAGGGCGTTGATAGGGTCAACGGCCTCTTTATGGTAAATGTTCGATACGCGACAAATCGCGGGGCGGTTCTAGCGGAGAACAAGGCACACCTGATTTTGTACTATTACCTTAACGGTGGAGAGTTTGCCTATGATGGGCAAATTGTTAGAGTGATAGGTGCAAGCTTGGAGCCTGGCGCTCCAGACTTCGGTTGGTACAAAATAACCGTAGCAATTCGTTATGAATCTTATCAAAGGAGGACATGATGTCGGGTTTTGAAAATCAAGTTACCGGTTCGATGGGGACTAAAATTTATGCTTGCCCCACCTTGCCGACAGCAAACACGTTGACGGCGTGGGAGGCTTTGGACAACAGCTCCGCTTTTAAGCGCGTGCGCGGCGTCACGGACGGCGGCGCCTTTGGCGGCACCTACGAACTCGGTTCTGAGGCGCAGCTTGAAGACGGCGTAATGATGAAATGGAAAGGCGTACAGAACGCAGGCAGCGCGTCGCTCGCCGTGCTTGTTTTGGGCGGGGACGAGGGGCAGGCCGTACTTAAAGCCGCCGCGAAATCGTACACCCCCATTTCGTTCAAGTACGAATTCACGAACGGCAACATCGTTTACTTCGCCGCGCTCGTGATGGGTTGGGACACGCAGGTCGGTGGAGCGAACGACGCGGTGAAAGCTGCCCCGACGCTCGAACTCGTTGATTTGGCGGTGGAATTAGAGGCGTAATTTATGCGCGGTGGTGAAACGGTATCATGTTGGGTTCATATCCCGAAGTTTTGAGTTCAACTCTCAACTGCGCTAAATTATAAAACTTAAAATTGAAAGGGTTGTAAAAATGCCGGAAGAAAAAATGCCGGGAGAAAAAAAGCCCAAAATGTTTGACTTGACCACGCGCAAGGTTGCGGATTTTGCCGACAAAGGCGCGGAAATGCAAATCGCCGACCCGTCCAACGGCGAACTGGTGGACGCGTTTATTCGTGTTCTTGGAACCGACAGCGCGGAGTATCAAAAGCGCGTTCGGGCGTGGCTCGAAAAGAGCCGCGCGAAGCCAGTCAAACAGATTACGCTTGCGGATTCGGAGAAGTCAGCAATGGAAAACCGTATCGCCTGCGTGATCGGTTGGCGCGGGATCGCGCTCGACGGCAAGGAGCTGGAACACTCGCCGGAAAACGTGCGTCTCGTTCTGACAGACCCGAATTACCGGTGGTTGTGCGAACAGATTGACGCTTTTATGGCCGAGCGAGAAAATTTTATAAAGAGCAGCGGCAAAAGTTAATCGTCGTTGCTCAATTCCAAGCGTGGCTCACGGCGAGACCGGAGCAGCCGAGCGCGGATGGTAGAAAGATAGACCGATTGCCTCCCCGCAAAGAAACACACGGGGATAAACTTGTGAGGCTGGACGCAGGTGAATTCGTTTATCTCCTGCAATACTTTAGTCAGATTGGAGCGGGAAAGCAAACGAGCGGGACTTTCGTACCGCTTGAATGGCCGGACATAAAAGCGTGGTGCGATATAACGGGTATCGCGCTCGACGGTTGGGAGGTTCGGACATTGCTTGATATGAGTTTCGGGTATGTTGAGATTTACGACGCGGCCCGAAAACCGGTTTGTTTTCCACCAGATGGCTCACTATACCTTTTTGAAGAAGATGACGGTTAACGGAGGCGGTTATGGCAGTAGAATTACCGAAAGTGGATGGTGCCGACCCCCAAAAGGTTTGGAGAGATATTGCGATCGCGGCGAACGCGGCCGGCGTCTCGGGTACGCGTATGGGAAAGGCGTATGAAGAGGCCGCGAAGGTGATGGCCGGCAGAATGTCAGAGTTGGAAAAGAGATTTCGCGTTGGCGAAGCGTCTCAAGCAGGGTATAACGCGTCTATGCAGAACATCGTCAAGACGTTTGAGAATGGCAAGAAGCTAATAGAACAATACGAATCGCCGCTCGAAAAATATCGGCGCAAACTTGCTGAAATCAGCGAAGCGCAACAATCCGGTATAATAGACCAAAAAACATATAATGCCGCGCTTGCCGACATGAAAAGCGAGCTAGACGACACCGAAAAACATTTTGGAATGTCAAGAACCGCTATTTTGGCATGGGGCTCGTCGGCGGTTGAAGCGGGATCTGCGGTTGCGCGCGAGCTTGTCAGGACAGCCGAATCTATAAGCGAAACGGCGAAGGCCGCCGAGAGCGCTGGCGTGTCGTCGAAAGGGTTCGTTGAGCTTGGGTATGCCGCCAAACAAGCCGGCGTTGACGCGGGAATGCTCAATGGCGCATTTATTGAAATAAATGACAGCATTGTAAATAGCAGCGATAAATTTACTGAGCTCGGAATAAAAGTAAAAGATACCGCCGGTAACTTTAGGAGCGCGGACGAGGTACTATACGACTTGGCCGACAATCTCAGCGGCGCCGCCGTCGGCTCGAAAGAATCCGCCGCAGCAATGGAGCTGTTGGGCAAGCACAACGCGGCTTTGCTGCCGATGTTTAAGGACGGGTCTGAGGGGTTGCGAAAAATGGCCGATGAAGCTCAGCGCCTCGGGCTTGTATTCGACAAAGATACCGGTCACGCCGCCGAGCTATTTTCGGCTAATATGACCCGCCTGTCAAGTATAAGCGATGGGTTAAGGATACAG
>JAIRUL010000009.1 GCA_031254445.1 Chitinispirillales bacterium | reverse complement strand
CGCCGTCTGCGGCGGCGTACTCGATATCCAAACGCTCCGGCATGCTGAAATCCAACTGGATTGTCCCGCACTGCCAGCTGCGCTTTAAAACGTCTCTGATGTGGAAGTCTATCTTGGGGCCGTAGAAGGCGCCGTCGCCCGGGTTTAGCTGGTACTTGATGTTTTGCTGCTCTAGAACGTTCTTTAACGCCTCCTCCGCCTTGTCCCAAACCTCTATCGAGCCGATGTACTTTTCCGGGCGGGTCGATAGCTCTATTTTGTAGTCGTCGAACCCGAAAGTTTTGTAAATGGAGGTGATAAAATCGATTACTTTCGTGATTTCGCCCTCTATCTGCTCCGGCAGGCAAAAGATGTGCGCGTCGTCTTGGGTGAACTGGCGCACCCTGAAGAGGCCGTGCAGGGCGCTCGATTTTTCGTGGCGGTGCACTAGGCCGAACTCGCAGAATTTGAGCGGCAGCTCGCGGTAGGAGTGCGGCACGGACTTAAAGACAAGAAGCGCGCCAGGGCAGTTCATGGGCTTGACCGCGCAATTGATCTCGTCTATCTGCGTGAAGTACATGTTCTCCTTGTACTTGTCCCAGTGGCCGCTCTTGTGCCAAAGCTCCTCGTTTAAAATGATGGGCGTCTTTATCTCCCGATACCCCGCCCTTATGTGCTCGCGGCGGCAGAAGTCGAGTATGATGTTGTACAGCGCCATGCCCTTAGGATGCCAAAACGGAAACCCCGCCCCCTCTATGTGGAACGAGAAGAGCTCCAGCTCCTTGCCGAGCTTGCGGTGGTCGCGCTTCTGCGCCTCCTCAAGGAGCGCCAAATGCTCGTCGAGCATTGACTGCTTGGGGAACGACACGCCGTATATGCGCTGGAGCATGGCGTTCTTCTCGCTCCCGCGCCAATACGCGCCGGCGACGCTAAGCAGCTTGAACGCCCTCACGCACCCCGTGTCGGGGATGTGCGGCCCGCGGCACAAGTCAACCCAATCGCCCTGCCTATACAAACTGGGCGCGCCCTCGATATCTCCGATCAACTCTAATTTATATTTCTCGTTCTTATCGCCAAACAATTTTTTGGCCTCGTCAACGCCGCACTCAACGCGCTGAAACGGCGTTTTACGCTCCGCGATCTCCTTGAACTTCTTCTCAATCGCGGCAATATCCTCAGGCGTAAACGGCTTCTCCGTGTCGAAGTCGTAGTAAAACCCCCCCTCGATCGCCGGCCCGATGGCAATCTTCGCGCTAGGAAACAGCTCCTGCACCGCCTGTGCGAGGATGTGGGAGGAGGAGTGCCAAAAGACGGACTTCCCCTCCGGGTCGTCGAACGTCAGGATCGATACGTTGTCGTTGTCATTAAGCGTATGCGACAAATCCCGAAGCGCCCCGTTGACCTTGCAGGCGAGCGCAACCTTAGCGAGGCGCGGGCCGATAGCCTGCGCAACGCCCATGCCTGTAGCGCCGTCGGGGACGGCGCGCGAGCTGCCGTCTGGTAGAATGACATTCATAGTAAAAAATACCTCTCGCCCGCATGTGTCGGTTATGTACACACGCGATACGCAGCGGCGATATCGTTGATACCGGCCTATTTGATGGGTATTGACACCCGTACAACCAAAACCCTCTGTTTCGTGTAGTCGGCGCCGGCTAAAACCGCCGCCGCTGCCCCGGGGTAAGAGGTGAACCGAGGTGGCATGCAAGAAATGGGCGTTACTAGGCTCGAACTAGTGACCCCTACCATGTCAAGGTAGTACTCTAACCAACTGAGCTAAACGCCCAAAAACATCTGTATTTCGCGGGATGATAAGCATACGCGGACATTCATCGCCCCACGACACCATAAAATAATATATTCGGGGGCGAAATGCAAGGAAAAAATAAAAAAATAAAAATGGCGGAGCCGCCGCCCCGCCGTCAACGTCGAACGTCACTGTTTAGCCGCTGCCTGCACGTTGAAATTGGCGATAACCGAGGCGTTCGACGAACCCATGGTTAAGGTTGTGGTTTTGCTATTTTGGTCGGCGATAACGCTGCCGCCATTGCCCCCGTTAAACAACCATCCCGTGAACGCGTACCCGACCTCCGGGGTGGCCGTTATGCTGACCGCCGTCCCCATCGTGATGTTTGTTCGGCTCGTAGGGCTAACGGTGCCGCCGATGGTCGGGCTTGCGCTTACGGTAAGCGTGAGCGGGCGCAACTGGAAGTTTGCGGTGACCTCCGCGTCCGAGTTCAGGATGACCGGCGTGGAGGCGGCGTTTTGGTTGGCGAACGAGGCCTCGCCCTCCGCCACCGTCCATTTCACGAACTGGTATCCGGCTGCGGCGGTGGCCGACACGCTGACCGGCACACCCGCCTCGATGCACGACTTGCTCTTAGGGGTGGTGTTGCCGGCGCTATCCGGCTTCGCGCGTGTTGAGAGCGTATAGGTGTCGGGCTCCGGGTCGCCGCCCCCAAGCGGCTCGAAGACCGCCGCGATAACCGCGTTCGAGGCCAGGCTGACAGACGTGTACGCGCTGTCAGGGTTGGCGATATCGGCCTCTCCCTCCGCCACCGTCCACCCATGGAAAGCGTACCCCTCGTTGGCGGTGGCGGATATGTTGACCGCCGTTCCTAAGGCGACGCCTCGCGGGGTGTCAGGGCTGACCGTGCCGCCCTCCGCCGGGCTCGCGTTGACGTTGAGTGTGTAGGTACCGGCCGCGAAGTTGGCCGTGATGACCGCGTCCGAAGACGCCGTTAGCACCGTGACCGCCGTGGACGCGCTGAGCGGGTTGGAGATCTCGGCATCGCCGCGCGTTACCGTCCACCCTAAAAACACGTACCCGGGCGCGGCGGTCGCCGTTACGCTGACCCTCTCGCCCTCGGCGACGTTCTTGAAAGCCTCCGGCGCAACGGTTCCGCCGGACGCGGGGCTTGCTAGGACGGTTACAGTGCAGGTCTCGGAGGGGGAGTTGCGCTCTGCGCAGCCGAAGGCTAGAAGGGTTAGGGCTAGGGCTAGGCAGGATGCCAGGGTCGCCAATAAGATTTTTCTTTTGGTGTTCATAAATAAATGGTTCCTTGATTTAGTGATGTTTTGTTATTTTTTTAAATATAAAAAATCAAATTCAAGTTCTTTTAAATCTTTTGGGGACTGGGGTGGAGCCAGTAACGCCCCGATCCCTTAGCCCCCTATCAGTATCCCCCCACATACAGATGCGGGGGGATACTGTCTTTAAAACATGCGCCCCGTGGGGGCGCGAAAGGCGGCGCGTCAACGAACGCTAACCAACGCCGCCGCCTTCTCGGTGTTCCCGTTTTTAGTCTTGATAATGCCCTTGGCGACATACGTTCCCTCGGAGACAGGGGCGCCTTTTGCGTTCGTCAAGTCCCACGAGGCGATCGCGCCTTTTTCGGTAGCGCTTACGGGTATCTTCTTGACTAATTTGCCGGAAACATCATACACAAGCAATTTCCCGCCCAAAACCTTATTTGGCCCGCTCCAGAAGAAACTGACTGCGCCCGTCCGCTTCGCGACCGGGTTTGGCCCGACCGTCAATCCGCCGGCCAACACCGTTACCGGCGCGATTGCGGCAATCCCCGGCGTTTGCGCGGCGGGGACGCTGCGGGACGCCTCCAGCACGGATACCGGCGTAGTCGTCCAATTCAGGATGAGCGCAGTGTTGGCAGTTATATCTGTGCCGATGTTTTTCCCGCCGAAGTCGAAGACCGCGCCCACGTCGTTGTTTTGGGGGTTTACGTACCACTCGCCGTCGTTTAGGCAGCCATTGGGGCAGCCCTCTGTGGGGGCGGAGACGTAGGGGGCAGTCGACGGCTTCGCCAAGCCGCCAAGCGTCCCGCCCTCAACCACGCGGATCGCGGCGGGGGGTGTGCCGGAGGCGCCGTTTAGTTTGAACGTTATGCTGTAAGTCCTGCCGGCCGTCGCTACTAGGTCGTTGACGCTCGCGGCTAGGTTGAAGCCCGCGGCGGTGTCGGACAAGGACCAGGCGAAGTTAGAATAAAAGCCCGCGCCGTTTTTTATCAATACTTCGCACTCGGTCAGAGGGTTGTAGTCGTCTGTCCGAACAGTGCGCACAATGTTATAGGTCTTGCTGCCCGGTTTAAAAGCGAATCCGCCGGATGCCTGAACTTCTATGGGGAGAAACGGGCCCTCTTGTTTAGACATATGAATGGTTCCATTGACCGTAGGGGAGCCTCCCAAATAAATGGCGCCTGAAGGGCCCGACTGGCCTTCCGAAGGAACGTAGATGGCATTGCCATTCGGCCCGCTCGATACCGTGCCGCCGTTGAGGTACAATACGGCCCCGCTGCTAAGCCGAACCGCACTGCCCTCTGCGGAAACAACCGCCGCCGTTCCGGATATGTTGAGGCTGCCGCGATTTTGATAAATGCCTACCGCGCCGGAATCCGCGCTGATTATCCCGCCCATGATATCCAACGTTCCGTTATTCATGACTACGTAGTCGTTACGCGTCTTTCCGGCGGCAGATACAACCGCCGCCCCGGATATTGTAGCCGTACCGCTGTTACTAATTGTTTGCGAGACGCCGGATATCGTGCCTCCGGTGATCTCCAAGGTCCCTCCATTATCGATCGCTGTAGTAGTAGTGGTGGAGATGATATTCGCAGGCGCGGAAATATTCACCCTGCAGTTGGCTCCGATATATATTGTACCGCCTCCACCGGTGGCCGCAGCGGTTACGCTGCCTCTCAGCGCAATCTCGCCCCAAGGGACGTCATCGGCTTGGGCAAACACCATCCCCGTGTTTCCCAAATCCAAAGTATCCCCGCCCCCGCCGCCGAACTGAATCGTAACGTCCTCCCCCTCGGAATGCAGCCTGATAGCCTTAAGAACGGTGTCGATTGCCGCGTTGGACGCAATCTCCCCCCCGTCTAGGGCAACGGCGAAACCTTCCCCGGAATTGGTAATGATATAGGGCCCTGCCCAAGAAGCTACGGCAAAGAGAAATAGCAAAACTGCGGCAAAACAAAGCGAAACCCCAATACCCCACTCCCCCCTTACAGCCGAACGGGCGGAAGTTTGGGTCAAATCGCTACTAAAGCACAAGAAACGTCCCATAATAGAACCCCCTTACTTCAATAAGTTAGTGGTTTTTTGATAATGCGTTACCCCGTTGATATACTTAATTATTGGGAAAAAAGCAAGTTTTTTAATTTTTTTTCGGAGGGAGCGGGTTATCCCGCTTAGAGTTGGGGCTATTTTTGGCGGGCGGGCCGGGCTGGGCCCATCGGCGGGCGGGGAGGGGTAAGCGGCGCTGTGATATAGGGTTATATTGAGTGCGCGGGCATACCTATATCTTAATCTAACACTGTATTAATACGTAATATACGTTGGTCTACGCACTATATTATATATACATATGGACAAATGGACAATGGAAAAACGCCATGCAATGTCGGGCGAAGCCGCTCCGTACGGCCCGTGGCCTACCCCTTGGCCTTAAACTCCAGATCGATGATCCTGAGCACCGTCTCCCGCAGCGCGGCCATGTCCAGCGGCTTCTCCACGTGGCTGCTCATGCCCGCTTCTAAGCATTGGTCTATGTCCTCTTTGAAAGCGTTTGCCATCATACCGATAATAGGCGCTTTTTTTGCCCATTCCATCGCCAAGCCCCTGATTTTCCTTGCCGCTTCGTAGCCGTCCATGACGGGCATTTGGGTGTCCATAAGCACTAAAAAATACTTCTTTGGGGCCTCCGCGAACATCCTGCAGGCAATCTCGCCGTTTTCGGCCAAGTCGAAGCGTATGCCGGACCCTTCAAAGTACGACGTGATTTGTTCGCGGTTTACCTCCACGTCTTCGGCTAAGAGCACCCGCCGATCCCCGCGTTTGACCTCGTTTGGGATAGGCGCCTTGCTCCAGTCGGCGGGTTTGACGGCGCCGCGCCTCTCGCCTAAGCGCCGCTCGGCGACGCGCCTTTCCTCGTCGCCCATGCCGCCCTCGGCCGGCTTCTTGCCGCCCAGCCGCGCGCTGGCCGTCACGGACTCTATGTCTACGCGGCCGGCCTCCGACTTGTTTTTGTAGAAGCGCACCGTGAACGCGAATTTCGCCCCGGCGCCGTGCTTTGATTCGACCCATATCCGCCCGCCCATCATCTCCACGAGCCGCTTCGATATCGCAAGCCCAAGCCCCGCACCCCCGCGAAGTTTGCGCTCCGCATGGTTTTCCGATCCCTCCTCGAAGGCGTCGAAGAGCCACCATCGCATCTCCTCCGGCACGCCCGGGCCGCTGTCTTCGACCTCGAAGTGCATCCCGCAGAACTCCTCGCCCTCCTCTAAGTTCTCCACGCGCAGGGCGATCTTCCCGCCGTCCGGCGTGAACTTGTCGGCGTTCGAGAGCAGGTTCACGAGTATCTGGCTCAGGCGCGCGCCGTCGCCGAGCAGGGAGCGCGGGATGTCGCCTATCTCTACGGCGAAGTTCCGCTTCTTGCCGCCCATCCGCCACTCAAGCATGCTCAGTATCCGCCTCAGCGTGTTTTCCATGTCGAAGACCTCGAGCGATAGCTCGAGCTTGTTGGCCTCTATCTTCGATATGTCTAAAATCTCGTCTATGATATGCAAGAGGTGGCGCGACGTGTTGTCTATTTGCTTCAGGCAGTCCTCCTGCGCCCCGCTGCCCTCCGACGACATGGCCGCCTCGGTCATCCCGATGATGGCGTTCATCGGCGCGCGGATCTCCTCGCTCATGCGCGCTAAAAAGCCGCTCCTTGCCGAGTTCGCGCGCTCCGCCGCCTCCTTGGCCTCTATGAGCTGCTTCTCCGCTTCCACGATGTTCGTGACGTCCGATAAATAGACTAAGTGCGCGTCCCTCTTGGAGCCTTGCCACTCTATGAGGAAGCCGGACTGCCGGTAGCAGCGCCCGTCGGAGCCGCAGCGGACGTTGGCGCTCACAAGGTCGTCGGGTTTGTCGCGAAGCAGGTCGCGGGGGCAAAACCCTTTCGCCGAGTCGCAGCAGTGCCCGAGAAGGTTGAAGAAGTGGTGCCCTATAGCCTCGTCGGTAAGCCCGAAGTGCGCCCGCGCTTTCGGGTTCATGTAGAGTACGCGGCAGCTCTCCGCGTCGTTCACTATTACGCAGACATCAAGCCAGCCGAAGACGCGCTCAAGAACGGCGCGCGGGGTCGGCGCGGCGGCGCGGAACCACCGGCGGATAACAAAGAAAACGGCCGCATAGGCAAGCGCCCCGGCTAAAAAAACTCCGGCACAGGCTAAATAGGTGTAAACCTGCGGCTCCATACTATTATTATAACACATTTAGGCGAAAAAAGCAATAATGCCGGCGAGGAATTAAAAAAATCGGGCATAAAACGCGGATTTTAACAATGCCGAAGCCCGGAGTCGAACCGGGACGGTGTTGCCACCGCTGGATTTTGAGTCCAGTGCGTCTACCAATTTCGCCACTTCGGCTTGTGATGTTTTTAATATAAATTTCGCGGTTTTTGGGGTCAATACCCTGTGAAAAAATTTCTAAAAAAAATACGGTGCTACAAAACGCATCTTTTTGGGCGTTTTTCACCCTCTATATTTCTTGTCATAATCCCGTATTAGGTGCTCGTTGTCGGGGTGAGGTGGTCTAACTTTTCCGAACAGTTTGCAGAATGTATTTTAAGTGGTTCTACCCTACTACCCGGCAGTAGAAAGGAGCCATTAGAATGCCCCGTAAAAGTTCAGCCCCTAAGCCC
>JAIRUL010000201.1 GCA_031254445.1 Chitinispirillales bacterium | reverse complement strand
TGTTGATGTTCCAGTGGTCATTGTTCATTGTTAATTCTCCTTAAAGTCAAAATCTTTAAAAAAAAGATTTTGACTTTTTAGCGTCAACGTCAAAATCAACTGCTATGTTCGCCCCTAGCCTCGAAAAGTCCTCAACAAACGGCCCGTAGGTGATCCCCGCCGCCTCCGCCCCCTCTATCACTGTCTCCCCGTCGGCGTTCATCCCCGCCACGGCTAAGGCCATCGCTACCCTGTGGTCGTGGTGGCTCTCGACCAGCGCGGCTCTAAGCCTGCCGCCGCGCACCACCATCCCGTCCGGCAGCTCCTTCACTTCTATTCCCATCTTGCCAAGCTCTTGCGCCATTACGGCTATGCGGTCGGTCTCTTTTATCCTCGCCTGCTCTACGTTTGTGAAAACCGTTTCGCCTTGCGCCGACGCGGCGGCGACGGCTAAAGCGGGCAGGGCGTCGGGGGTGGAGTTTAGGTCTATTATCGCGCCATGTAAATTGCCGCCATAGACGGTTACCTCGCTCTGCCCGCGCTCCACTTTCGCGCCCATCGCCTCAAGGTGGCAAAAGATTTCCTTGTCGCCCTGCGTGTCGGAGAAGTCGAGCCCGCGCAGCATGACGGGCGAGCCGCCAATCGCCGCGGCCACGGCGGAAAAGGCGGCCGACGAAAAGTCGCCGGGAATGACCGCGTCGAAAGGCTTGTAGCCCTGCCCCCCGCGGATTTTGTACGTGGTCAGCTCCTTCGAGCACTCCACCTCTATGCCTTGGCCCGCAAGCCACCACAGCGTCATCTCGACGTATGGCTGCTCGTGGAGGTTTTGCACGGTGATGTGCGTGTCGCTATGGATTAGCGGGGCTGCAAACAGGAGGCTTGACACAAACTGCGACGAGATGCCGTCGACCGTCGCGCGCCCGCCCTTAAGCGGGCCGCTTATGGCGAACGGCAGGTCTTGGCCCTGCGCGCTCTCTATGGAGACGCTTGCGCCGAGCTGCGCAAGCGCGTCTAGGAGCGGCCTTACCGGCCTCGCGCGCAGCGACGCGTCGCCGTCGAAGCGGCGGCGGCGGCCGCCGAGCGCGGCGGCGGAGCAAAAGAGGTTGAGGCCCGTGCCGGAGTTGCCCATGTCTATGTGGTCGGTGCCGAGGCTCATGTCGCCGCCCACGCCGCGCACGAAGATATCGCCGTCGCGCATGTCAACCGTGGCGCCGAGCGACACGGCGGCCCTTATGGCCGACGCGCCGTCGCCCTCAAGGAGCGGGCGGCGGATGGCGGAGTCGCCGGAGGCCAAGGCGGCGACGATTAGCGCGCGGATGGTGTGCGACTTGGACGGGGGCACAGCTATCGCGCCGGAGAGCTTTGACGGGCGGACAATCCATTTCATGTTGTTGCGGTTCCTCAAAAGAATTTTAAGATTTTGGCTTTAAAACCTTAAGCCTACGGTCTAATTATCAACTATTGACTGCAACCAAGCCTCATCAAAAATATCTATTGGGGCATCAACCCCCGTCCAGTATCGAAAAGATGCTAAACCCTGATGTAGAAGCATAAGCAGGCCGTTCTTCACCTTACACCCAACTTCGGCCGCTTCCTTTAAAAACCGCGTTGCACTAGGGTTGTATATCGCGTCGAACACCGTCATCCCCGAATGAAAAAAACTCTTGCCAAGCGGCGTATCGCCAACATTGGGAGACATCCCTACGCTTGTGCAGTTGACGAGGAGCGAACACTTTTTAAAAAATTCCATGCTCTCCGGCGATCCGAGCTTGCAATGTTCTACCGGCGCGGTCTCTATTTTTTTGAGCGACGACGCAAGCGCGGCGGCCTTATCAACCGACCTCGCCGCAATTACAAGCGATTTGCATTTTTTATCTAACAGCAGCGCGGCGGCAAGCGTTTTAGCGGTTCCGCCGCTTCCTAAGATAATCGCATCGTCATCGCCCAATTTATGCCCTATCGCGGCGAGCGCCCTATAAAAGCCTATGGGATCCGTTGTCGTCCCGCATAGGCCGCCGTCTTTCAGGTACAGCGTATTGACCGTCCCGGTGGCCGCCGACAGCTCCGACACAGAGTCGCAATAGCGCAGCGCGGCCTCCTTGTGCGGAATCGTTACGTTCGCGCCGGCCATGCTTGAGCGCACCGTGTAGATTGCCGAGTGCAAATCTTTCGGCGCGACGCTTAACGGTATGTAGGCATACGGCAGCGCGAGCGCGCCAAACGCGCGGTTGTGTATCTGCGGCGAGATAGAATGGGCCACGGGAAAACCTAGGAGGCAAACGCTCTTTGTACGCCCGCAGATGTTGAGTTCCGCCACGGAATCAGTTCTCGCTCTCTGTGATGCTCCCGACGTCTTCCCGCCACGACGAGAGTTCTTGAGCCATGCTCGACTGCTTGAGCTTGCGCAGGGCCTTTATCTCTATCTGGCGCACCCTCTCGTTTGTCAACTTGAGCTTCGCCCCTATTTCGCCGAGCGTCTTGATCCTGCCGTCGTCGAGCCCAAACCGCATTATCACCGTCTCGCGCTCCTTGTGGTCGAGCGAGTCGTCTAAAACCAAGTTTATGTGCGCCCTTAGGTCGCTAAGCGAGAGGCGGTTGAACGGGTCTTCGCTCTGCGTGTCTTCGATGTACTCGCCTATCGTCGTGCTGTCGTCGTCGCCCACCTCCTTGTCGAGCGATATGGGGTTTGCCGCGCACTCGAGCGCCTGCTCGACCTTTTCGATAGAGCACTTGAGCTCCTCGGCAATTTTATCAACGGGCGGCGGCATCCCGTGCGTCAGGCTCCACTTCCTGCTGAACTGCTCGACCCTGTTGACCAAATCGAATGTGCTTGTAGGCAGGTGGATGGTCTTCGACTTCTCGTGGATGGCGCGCGATATGGCCTCGCGGATCCACCAAATCGCGTAGGTGGAAAACTTGTGCCCCTTGCGGTAGTCGAAGTTGTCAACCGCTGTAATCAAGCCCTTGTTGCCCTCCTGCAAGAGGTCGATTATCTCTATGCCCCTGTGCACGTAGCGCTTCGCGACGCTCACCACAAGCCGCAGATTCGCCTCGATTATCGCGCACTTCGCCTCGTTGCGCACACCCTCCCAGTAGTTGAAATTTTCTATGAGAATCTCTAATTTGTTGTTGTGCAGGTACTCTTTGTATTTGCCTAGGAGGTCTTTTGTCTGCCTTGTGTTTAGGCGCAGCTGCTGGCATCTGTCTACGTACTGGTCTTCTAAGCTCGATATCTTGCTTAGAACCGCCTCTTCGCTAGACCCTCCGGCGGACTCCCGCATCTTCCTGACCTCTTCGGTCATGCCCCTCACCTCTTTGACGCTATCGACAAACGCTTGGCGCAGCTTCTCCACCTGCACGGGATCCTTTACCTGATCCTCCTGAATCCTCAGCACGTCGGCGGGCTCTATCAGGCTGTCTTTGAGCTGGTCGCCCATGCGGTATACCGCGCTCTGGACGAACGGTTCCCGAAACGCCATATCCATGAGGTTGCGCTGCGCGAAGAAAATGAGAATCGCCTTCTCGTTCTCCTCGCCGCGGTTAAGCAGCGGAACGCGCCCCAAGCTGTTCAAGTACAGCTGGGTGGGGTCGCTGTAATGCATCTCTTTCTGTGCCTCTTTCGGCATCTCTTTTTGCGCGTGTCTAAGCATGTGTACGACTTGTCTCCGTTAACAGCGTTATCATTTTATACAAAACCCTACCCTAAGCCCAATCTCCAAACCCCCGCCCGCCGACTCTGCGCTGCTCGATAAGAACGTAGCCCAAAACGCCGCCCGCAGCTGCTCTTCAAACGCCAGCCCGTCCACGCCGAGGGTAAAACCCGACACGCGCGCGAAGCCGTCTAAAAAATTTTGGGGCGCGTATAGATAGCCCTTGCTCATGCCCGGCGCGATGTTCAGCGGGTCAAGCCCCAAATGGGACGCGCCGGCCATAGCGGTCGCGCCGGAGGCAAAATATGCTATCCGCGGCGTGATATGCAGCGGCAGCGTTAAATATTCGTGCATACGGGTCGATACGCCGAAGGATACGTGGTGGAGCGTCCGCGACTTGTCCACGGACGGGTTCCCATTGCGCTCAAGCGACATATCGGCAAGCGCGTATTCGGCGTACGCCTCCCCAAACGCGGGCACCTCAAAGCCCGTCCCTATGCCGAACCAAAAACCGGTCAGGCCGTAGGGCGAATTGGGCCTCGCGTCGCCAAGTTGGATGATGTCGTTGTCCGGGTGCGGCGCGCGCATCTCGCCGGAGTTGCCCGTAAAGCCGACGAGCAGCCCGGGCTTTAAGAAGAGGCAACTATCGCCGCCAACCGGTATCAACCCCCGCGTCACCCAAAAGAGGTTAAAGCTGTCGTTGACGATAGCGTCCGCGTTGCCGTTGCCGGGTACAATCGGCTTCGACGTGTAAACGAAACGGCTGAACGCGTAAGAGAATGTTAAATTGCTGCGCGCCAGCGGCATATCCTCGCCGCCGAAGTCAAAGTTCGCGCCGAACTCCGGCAGGTTCATCTGCGCCGAACGGTCTTCGTGAACATTGTTTGGGGTGTAGAGCGTGTCAATGCCCCCTGTGACCCCGAAAAAGAGCCCTACCCGCAAAAGCGGGTGCGGCCGCGAACCCAAATCGAACCTAAGCCTCTCAAAACCCATAAGCACCCTGGCGCTGTCGCCATTCTCCCACCCCTGTTTCCCGTAATAGCCGTCGGCGATGAGCGAGGAGCGGAACGCCTGCGACGTACCCTGCGCGGCCAAGGCCAACCCAAAACGGTGCAGCGGCAGGCTAACCGCGTTGCCGCCGTTCTTGTGCGACAAGATGTCGGGGCCGTAAAAGACCTGAAAAAACGCGCGCCCCGGATCGCCCATTAAAAACGACTGGCCGCTTAGATAGCTCCCCGCCCCGTCGCCAAAACCAGTGCGCCTATACCCGCCCTCAACGCTAAAGCGCGGCGACCCGATGTCAAACAACCCAAGCGGCGACCCGCCAAGGTCGTAGCTGTTGTAGAGCGACCCGTCCGTAAAAAACGGCCGCCCCTCAAACAACATCTCGCCGTGCTTGTCAATCGCCTTGGTCTGAGCTAAAGCCATAGCGGCCGTAGCTGTAATGGCAATGGCAATAGCAATAGCATTACGTTTTTTCATAAAAACCTCCATATGAAAATCTTTTAATCTTTTAAATCTTTTTAAATCTTTTAAATCCTTTAAATCCTTTAAATCCTTTAAATCCTTTTAAATCTTTTTCAGACGAAGCCTACGG
>JAIRUL010000144.1 GCA_031254445.1 Chitinispirillales bacterium | reverse complement strand
CGGCTTCATAACGTGTGGCGGCTAAAGCCGCCACACAAAGTCAACGTCAAAGTCAAAGTCAAAGGCGGCGGTGTGGATGGTTTTGACGTTGACGTTGATGTTGGTGTTGATGTTGGTGTTGATGTTGACGTTGACTTTGTGTGGCGGCTCTGCGCCACACGTTATGACGCCGTAGGCTTCGTCTGAAAAAGATTTAAAGAATTTGACTTTTATAGGCTTCGTCTGAAAAAGAATTTAAAAAGACTTTGACTTTTATAGGCTTCGTCTGAAAAAGATTTTGATTTTAAAAGACTTAAAAGACTTAAAAGACTTAAAAGACTAAAAGGCTATGAGAATAATTCAATACTCAACAATAGTAGACACCGTAAAAACCATGTGCATTGACGCCGCTTGCGTCCTGCCGAAAGGCGTGCTCTTGCGGCTCAAGAAAGCGCGCGAGCGCGAGCCGTTTCCTCGGGCGCAAGAGATATTAGATCAGGTAATCGAAAACGCGAACATCGCGGCTAACAACCGCGTTCCTATCTGTCAAGATACAGGGGTCGCGGTGTTTTTTATCGATATAGGCTCCGATGTGCGTATAAAGGGCGGAAGCTTGCGCGACGCGGTGAACGAGGGGACGCGGCGGGGATACGCGGAGGGGCATTTGCGCGGTTCTATCGTCGACGACCCGATTTTCGACAGGGTAAACACCGGCGGCAACACACCGGCGGTGATCCACATAGACATAGCGGAAGGCGACAGGCTCTCCATCGCGCTCCTGCCGAAGGGCGGCGGCTGCGAGAACATGAGCGCGCTCGCAATGCTGAAACCCGCAGACGGCTCGCAGGGCGTGGCCGCGTTCGTGCGGGGCGCCGTGGCGGGGGCGGGCGGCAACCCATGCCCGCCGGTGGTCGTGGGCGTGGGCGTGGGCGGGACGGCGGACGCCGCGTGCATACTCGCCAAGAAGGCGCTCCTGCGGCCCATAGGCGAGCACAACAAGGACAGCCGGTACGCGCGGCTGGAGGAGTACATGCTAAAGGACATCAACGAGAGCGGCGTGGGCCCGCAGGGCCTCGGCGGGAAGCACACGGCGCTGTGGGTGGCGGCGGAATACATGCCGTGCCACATCGCCTCCATGCCGGTCGCGGTTAGCCTAAACTGCCACGCCGCAAGAAGCGCCTTCGCGGAGATTTGACAATGGGCACGGACGAGAACATTATAACAATATCGGCGCCAATAACCGACAGGGCCCTGCTCTCCGCGCTGCGCGCGGGCGACCGCGTGCTCCTAAGCGGCATAGTCTACACCGCGAGGGACGCCGCCCACAAGCGGTTCATGTCGCTCATCGAAGCGGGAGCGCCGCCGCCGCTTCCCTTAGAAAACCAAGTTCTCTACTACTGCGGCCCTACCCCGCCGACCCCAAACTCCCCCGCCGGCAGCGCCGGCCCAACCACTAGCGCGCGAATGGACAGGTACGCCCCCGACCTACTCCGAAAAACCGGCCTCGCCGCGATGATAGGCAAGGGCGCGAGGAGCGCAGCCGTAATTGACGCCATAAAAGAATGCGGCGCGGTCTACTTCGCCGCGATAGGCGGCGCGGGCGCGCTCATCTCGTCCCGCATAAAATCTTCGGAAATAGTCTGCTACGAAGACCTCGGCCCCGAAGCCGTCTACCGCTTCGAGGCGGAGCGGATGCCATTGATCGTCGCGGTCGACGCGCACGGCGGCGATTTGTACGAACTGGGGCCTAAAGAGTATTTGAGCGGACGATAATGTAGATTTATATTGATATTTTCGGCGCGCTCCCGTATATTATATATAGGGGTTGGGGCAAAACGCCGGGCGGCGGCAATATCATCATCCTTACAACATCGGGAGCGCGGTGTGGATAGACGCAAGGCAAACTTGGGTCGAATATCTGCGGCGCTGGCGTATTTTTTTGCGTCGGCGCTGGCAGCCGCGCTTATTGCCGCCCCGCACAACGGCGAGGTGTTTGAGCTTCGCCAACCCGACGGGTCGCTCGTCCCGGCGCGCGTCTTCGGCGACGAGTTCTATCAAGACGTCGAGGGCATAGACGGGTTTACGCTCGTACGCGACGCGGATGGGTGGATTTGCTACGCCGAGGTCTCGGCGGACGGATCGGAGTACGTATCGACCGGCGTCCGCTACACAGGTACGAGCCGCGCCCCGGCTTCCCGCAAGGGGGTGCGCATAAGCGGCGGATCGGCCTTGCGCAAGCACGGCAAGAACCGGGAGGCTCTAGGGTACGAGGAGCTTATCGCGCCGCGCCCGCCGTCGTCGCCTTTGTCGTTCATGCCAAAAAAGCTAGACGGCGAAAGCCCCGCGCCGGCGGCCGCGGTTCGCAAGGTTGTCGGGATTACGCTTTTAATAGAGTTCCCCGACCAGAAGTCAAACATCTCTCAGGCGGCGATGGACGATTTTTGCAATCGGGCCGGCGGCGTAAACGGCACGGCGGCCTCCGGCTCCGTGCACGACTATTTCTACGACGTCTCCAACGGGCTCTTGGAGTACACAAACTTAGTTACCCCGTTTGTGACGGTTGACAGCAACAAGGCCTACTATGACCGCGGAACTAATTATCAATACGTCCCCCAGCTTTTAACGAGCGCGCTGAACAAACTGAAAGCGAGCGGGTTCGACATAAGCACCGCCACAACCGAAGCCGCGGCCTCCGGCGCCAACCGAGGCCGCCAGGTCGCGGTGGCGCTCAACATTTTTTACGCCGGGTCGCCGACTGCGGGGTGGGCAAACGGCATCTGGCCGCACTCGGGCACCATGACGGGGCAGAGCGCCTCTATAAACGGCATCTACTTCGCCAGCTATCAGCTGTCGAACCTCGGCACAGGCAACAACCCGCCGAATATCGGAACGTTCGTGCACGAAAACGGGCATATGCTCATGAAGTGGCCCGACCTCTACTCGTACGAGTCGCCGGCGCACTCGAACGGCGTCGGGGATTGGTGCGTTATGAACTCGAACAGCGGGTCGAACCCGCAGCAGCCTAACCCGTACCTCCGCGACTTGGCCGGGTGGATAGACATAACGCCTATCACCGACGCGACAAGCGGCGTCTTCGAGATGGCCTCCAACTCCTATATGGCGTTTAAGTACGCGCAAAACAGCAAGGAGAGCTATTACATAGAGGCGCGCAGGCGCACGGCGGCTGCGGTAAATTCGCGCAACGCCGCGATTCCGGGCAGCGGGCTCGCGATATGGCACATCCACGCGGACGGTAAGAATACTACCCCCGAAAAAGGCTTCCCGCTTATCGCGCTCGTGCAAGCCGACGGGCTCTATGAACTCGAAAACAAGGTCAACGGCGGCAACGCCGGCGACCTCTTCCGCGCAAGGCACAACGCGTCGTTCAACAAGGCAACCGCGCCGGCGGCAGTGTACCACGACGGGGTGCTCTCGAACATAGACATAAGCGAAGTGAGCGACAGCGGCGCAGCCATGTCATTTCGGGTAGGCGGCGGCATAGGCGGCCCGCTCACCTACTACTTGACGGTCGCGAACGGGGCGGGCGGCGGCTACTACGAAGCGGGCACGGATGTAGAAATCGCCGCGGCGGCGGATAACAGCGCCGGCCGCGCGTTTCTGCGCTGGACAAGCGCGGATATCGAAATCAAGCCCGATGATGCCTACGCCCTAAAGGCGTCCGTCACGACCATAGGCGCGGAAGCGACGGTCACGGCGAACTACGCCCGCCTCTTCGCCCTGCCCGGCACGGTGGAAGCCGACACCTTCGGCTACGCGGAGGGGATATCGGGCGCATACAACTTAAACGGCGCGACGGGCTATAGGGTCGCCAGCGTCGTCGACACAAGCAAATTCGCGGAGTACGCGGTAAACATCGAGAGCGGCGGCAGGTACAAGTTCAGCTATAGGCTTTTGACATCGTCTTCGAGCGCCGGCAAGTTCTATATCCGCGACGCGGTAAACGGCGCAATTTGGGATTCGGTTACAGTCCCCACAAGCGCAAAGGCATCCTTGAAAACCATCGAAGGCTCGGAGGCAAACCTCAAAAAAGGCAGGACGGCGCTGCGCTTCGAGGCTGCGGGCGGAAACTACGGCATCGATTGGATCGCCGCCGAATTGTTAGAGGCGGATAGCGGGGAGCCGCCAGCGCAAACAACGCCGCGAAGCGCGGCGGCTAAACAAGCGTCTTACGGCATCAAAGCCCTCTCATCAGGCATTGTCAGCTTCTCCATGCCCGCCGCGGGGCACGTGAGCGTGAAGATGTACGATGCGCGGGGCAGGGCGGCAGCGACGCTGTGCGACGGCGTGAGGGGCCAAGGCGTACACAATATCAGCATACCTGCGGCGGCAAGGGCCAAAGGGCTTTATATCGTTAGGATGCGGAGCGGGGGGTACTCTAAGGATTTGAAGGTGCATTATTGGAAATAGCGGGGCGGCAGCGCGGCGAACCGCGCGCTTCGCCTCCTGCCTTTTGACGTTAACCTGCTCGTTGCGCGCTGTGCGCTGAGTTATTTATGAACATCCCCGACCGTCTATTAAACGAACATTACGGCGATAGGTACTTTGACGTCGTTGACGCGCTGGAGGAGGCGAAGCGCATACACATAGGCAACGCCCGCGTCGTCGAGCGGGTGAACGGGGCGCCTCTTACCGGCGGCAAAAAGATTTTCAGGGTCGGCGAGACGGGCTTCGGCGCGGGGCGGCTGTTGGTCGCGCTGATGGGCTCGCTCGACGCGGGCGGGGTGCGGGGCGCGGTTATCGATTACCATACGGTAGAGCTGCACCCGATCACCGCCGAGAGGATGGGGCTAATCCTATACGCTTTCCGCGACCGCGCCGGCCATTACATAGATAGGCTTATAGAGGCGTATTCGCGCGTAGACGCCGCAACGCCCGGCCTGCACGGCGCCGCCATTGCCGGCGATTTCGGGGTTATCAACCTGCGGCTCTACATCGGCGAGGCGCTTTCTATGGTCGAGTCCCTCGGCTCCCCCTGCGCCGCATGGTTCTTAGACGGGCACGCCCCCAAGAAGAACCCCGATATCTGGCGCGCCGAGCTGCTCTCGGCGATAGGCAAAAAGACGGAGCGCGGCGGCACGGCAACGACATTCACGGTTGCGGGCCACGTGAGGCGGGGCTTGGAAGCCGCAGGCTTCGCGGTTGAGAAGGTGCCCGGGTGCGGGGGGAAGAAAGAGGCGGTACTAGGGACAATGTTAAATGCGCACCCATAGATACAATGCCGGCGAAGCCGTTCCGCCATTGTTCGTTGTTAATTGTTCATTGAATTATTGACTTTTTGTATGCCGCAATGCTATATTATATATGGTATATGGGGTTCGGGGGTTCAAACGCGCCGCCGGATCGCGGGTTGTTACACTATTCTTGTAAAGAGGGATGCCGTATGGCCGATAACGCAAACCAGACGCTCCGTAAACCGGTAGGTAATTTTTTCATCAAAAAATCGCTCCAGATGGGGCTTATCATAAAAATCCTGGCGGCAGCGCTTGTCTCGTCGGCCATCTCGTCGGGCGCGCTGCTCCTTGTCTACTACCTAAAGTACAACACTATAGCCGTCTATATCTGGAACCAAGACAACAACAACCTCCAGAAAGACCACATAATCTACCTGATCCTCCCAACGCTCATCATAAGCATGGTCGTGGGCCTCTTGGTGGCTTTCGGCATAGGGCTATACGCCTCCCGCAAGTTCGCCGTCCCCGTCTACAAAATTGAGCAGTGGGCCGGAATGATCTTAGGCGGCAAGATGACAGCGGTGCTCAAATTCCGCGAGGAGGAGGAGATGAAAGACCTATCGCAAAAATGCAACGAACTAGGCTCTTTCGTCCGCGAAACCATGATAGAAATCCAAAAAGACGTGCAAGCCATACAAGCCGCTGGCGTAACAAACCCAAAACTGAGCGAGATCGCGGAAAAGTTGAACAAACTGGAATTAACCAACAACCCGATAGAGATACACTCGCCGTAACCTGACGTTGACGTACCGGTTTTTTGCGCCCGCATTAGAAGGGCGTATGTGTTAAAAAGTATCCTTTGGCTTCCCCCCAACCACCAGCCGGTACACCCTCCAATACGGAAACGTCAACCCCGCCACCCCCAAATTCCAAAGCGCCGCCGAGAGGCTCGTCCTCCCCCCGGCCTCCGCCTCCACCTCCAAACACTTCTCCGTAAACACCGGCTCCATCGCCACGTCTATCGAGGAATAGCTCCGCAGCTCCAGCGCCGAGCGCGCCGCAGAGAAGTACCCGTACAGCCTGCCGAGCGCCGCCGGATCGCGCAACCCGACCTTGGCGCGCAGCTTGAAATGCTCGAGCGGCACAATGCGGGCAAGGCAAACGGCAACCCGCCTTAGCCAGCGGAGGAGCTTTGCCCGCAAAGGTTTGTCGCTTATGATTTTGTAGGCCTTGTGGCCTTTTATTGAACCGATGCGGGTTTGTATCCTTGACAGGAGGGAGCGCGGGTTGGATTCTTTGTCGGTGTCGGTGTCGGTGTCGGTGTCGGTGTCGGTGTCGGTGTCGGTGTTGGTGTTGATACCGTCCGTGTCCGTATTGATACCATCAGTGTCCGTACCGTCTATGCCTGAGGGTCGAAAATATTCGACCCCTGCATCCGTATCAATATCATTCGTATCAATGCCATCCGTACCAACGCCGCCCTTATCAATATCATCGATATCAATATCATCCGTATCAACGCCGTCCTTATCAATGCCATCCACGCCAATGCCGCCCGCCCCCTCCCCCCCGGCATCAACGCTTTCCCCGCCCCACGTTCTCTTAAACCCAAAGATAACCGCCCGCGAGCGCCCTTCCTCAGACGAGTACCGCACGCTGAAGACCGCCGGGTGCATATACACGACCCAGGCCATAAACGCATACGGCTCGCGCCCGTTCTCCCGATACTCCGCGCTGCCGCCGAAGCGTATCGGCGAGGCGACGGCTATCAATACGGCGATTGACACAATGAGCAGTATCCACAAAAAGAGCGCCGGCATATTTTCACCGCCCCCCGCCTATTTCCTCGCCCGCCGGGGCTATTATAGCCGGGCAGCAGCCTGCCGGGAACGCCCGCTTCTCCGTGACCACCGCGTCCATCGCCACATCGTACTCCTCCTTGGGCAGCGGGGTTTTGCTGATTTGGCAGTCGAACGCGTACCCTATCTTAAACGCGCCGCCGTCTTTTAAAGTCCGCAGGAAGCGGTCGTAGTAGCCGCCGCCGCGGCCAATCCTCGCGCCGCTCTCGTCGAACACCACGCCCGGGCACACCACCGCGTCTAATTGCGCCGGCGTCACGTTGTCCTTGAGCCTGCCGATGGGCTCCATCGCGCCCTGCGGCCCGCGCTGCAAATCGAAGCGCGGGTTGAATATCCGCCCGATGCCCATGCTCCCGTCGTCGCGGCAGTAGGGCAAGGCCGCCCCCAGCCCCGACCCTATGATGAACTCTACCAAGTGGGCGGTGTCGGCCTCGGAGCCCAGTTTGTGGTAGGCCAAAATCAGCTCGGCCCCCCGCAGGCGCAAAATCGATATGGCGTTCGCGGCAACGCCAAAGCTGAGCCGCTCGGCGTCGGCGGGCGGTATGCGCTTGCGGACGGCGGTGTAGTACTTGCGGAGATTTTGCTTAGTGGCGGCCATTGTATATAAATATACATCCCGCCAAATATTATATTATACCCCGGAGGATTAATGCCCAAGATGCCAAACGCCATCGACCGCCTTGCCATCTCTTTCGGCGCCGCCGCGCGGGAGGCGGTGGAACTCGTAGGGTCGATATTCATTTTCTACCTCAAGATGCTGCGGGCGCTGCCGTCGGCCATAATGCGGCCGCACCTCCTGACCGACCAAATGATGATCCTCGGCGTCCAGTCCATCCCAATCGTGCTGCTCACCTCGATCTTCGTGGGCGCGGTGAGCGCATGGCAAGTGCAGTACATCTTCGGCGACGCGATACCGCTCACCTACCTAGGGGCGGGCGTGGGCAAGGCCGTCTTCACCGAACTCGGCCCCGTGCTAACCGCGCTGGTTATCACCGGCCGCATCGGCGCGAAGCTCGCCGCCGAACTCGGCACCATGAAAGTCTCCGAGCAGGTCGACGCCATGGTCTGCCTCTCGCTCAACCCATACACCTACCTGCTGACCCCGCGCCTCGTAGCCTCCTGCATAATGGTCCCGGTGCTCACGACTTTCGCCGTGGCCTTAGCCATTGTAAGCGCGCAGATAATAGCAGACGTGGCCCTAGGCCTGAGCTTCGCCGCGTTCTACAAGGGCGTAAGGCTGCTCTTCAAAACGCAAGACATCGTAATCTGCATCGTAAAAGCCTTCGTCTTCGGGATGGTAATCTCCCTCTCCGGCTGCTACTACGGCTTCCACGCAAAGGGCGGCGCGGTAGGCGTGGGGTCGTACACGAAAAAGGCGGTCGTGGCGGCGATGGTGCTGGTGCTGATTAGCAATTTGATTTTGGTGAATGTGCTACTATAGCCTGAAGCCGTAGGCTGAAGGCTTTAAGCCGGAGGCCGGAGGCTTTAAAATCAAAATCTTTTAAATCTTTTAAAATCTTTTAAAATCTTTTAAATCTTTTAAAATCTTTTTCAGACGAAGCCTACGGCTTCATAACGTGTGGCGGCTAAAGCCGCCACACAAAGTCAAAGTCAACACCATTACTTTATCACTGCCAACCCCGTAGGCGGCAACTCGGTGGCAATTATTTCTTCTACTGTGTCCGTTTGCGGATTGACAACCGCTATGCCGGACGATCCGAAGCCTCTGTCGCCTATGTAGACTTTTGTGCCGTCGTAGGCCATCCCGCCGGAACCGTCGCCTATGCCGCTTACGTTTTGGCCTACGCTCTTTGTCGACGGATTAATCGTAAAGATTTCCATCGACCAACCGGCATCCGGCATCTTGCCCGCGTAGGCCTTGTCGGCGGATACAAATAAGACGGCGGACATGGTACCGTCAACAATTATCCCCTCGTTTGCGTTACTAGCCAAATTGATTAGCTCAACCCCGCCGACGATAGCGTCGTCATAATAATCGCCGGACGACGCAACCAGCATCTTGCCTCCGAAAACACTCATCGCCCCCGGGTTTTTCTTGTTGAGCGGGATGCTGCCGACCACCTCGTCCGAATTCTTATTGACAATCGCGATAACGCTCACATCGGCAGGCACAAACGA
>JAIRUL010000118.1 GCA_031254445.1 Chitinispirillales bacterium | reverse complement strand
CCCGCGCCGACTACCCTGTCCATTATTTCGCCGCTTCTTCCGCGTTTTACCGTTATCCAATTGCCGGTGGTGCCTATAGGCAGGCCGCCGGTTGTCGGCGGATTGTAGTCTGTGTACGGCAGCTTGCTGCGCCCAATCACTAAGTAGGCTTTGGGGCCTATGGCAACGTTCGTAAAGTCGCGCACGGCGCCGCCGGTTATCGCTCCGTCAATGTCTATGGTAAGCGTGTCAAAATACGCCGCCTCGTTTTTGGGGTTATAGAGCTCTAAGTAATTATCGTTGCCCGCGTTCCACATTATCTCGGTGATAATCAGCTCTCCGGTCTCCTCGACAACTGACTCGGAGTTTTTAAAATTGTACGCCCCGCTCATCACGCCCGTTGCGTAAATGGAAACGTCCATCTTCAGCATTCCGCTGTTTTCCACAAATTGCAGCGAGATATTGTTGTCGCCGCGGGCGTTAAACTTTATTCTCTCTGTGGAGATCTGAATAGTGTCGTCGACCGCGTCAAGGATTGATATCCTCAGGATCCCAAGCATATCGTGCGGAATGTTGTCTAGGCTTAGGAACGTGCGCGCGGCCTTGGCGACGCGGTTCTCGGAAACGAGCTCCTCGTCAAGCGAGGCGAAGCTCGCGTACACCGCGGCGGCCTCAGGCGCAAGCCCGGTGAGCTGCAAGTAGATGGATCCCGCCGCCGGAATCAGCGTGACGAACACCGGCGTTACCACGGCGCTCTCGATGTTCGCCGTGCGGGACTCGACGGAATCTATATGCGTGACATGGCCGCCCCTGTCAATGGCCCAGATCTTGATTTGCCGGTTCTTCCCGACGGGAATCTTCGCGACGGTGTCGATCACGGAGGGGCGCGACAGGTCGAGCTTGCGCTTGATCCGCGTGGGCGAAAGGTCGCTGCCGCTTACCTCGACTACGACCGTGTCGGCAAGCGTTTGGCTAACGGCGTCCGCGCCGGAGAGCGCCTGCGCTTTTGAGAGCGGGCTGTTGACTACGCGCGCCCTAAGCTCGATCATCCCGTAGCCTTCGGGGGCGGCGGGATCGGTAGGGACGTCTACGCAGGAGAGGTGGAGCAGCAGCGCGGAGATGGAGAGGGTGAGCGGCAAAGCGGTACGGCGAACGGCTAAACGGCTAAAACAACGTGGCATAGCACGCCTCCTTCGGAGTTTGGGGTTTGGGAGAGGGGTGTTTTTGGGATACTGTATACTGTAGAGAGGGGGACTGCCTATGGGCAATATAATTTATGGGTTGACGGGGCGGGTAACAAAAATAAAAAATTATTTCACTAACTTCAAAAACCGCGACGGAACAAATTTCGTCTCCCTCCCGTAAAACTGTTTTTTTGATACCGTCACGAAAAATAGGTAGCGTTGGGCTCTGGTTACGCCTACGTAGAATAGGCGCAGCTCTTCGTCTATGTCGCAGGAGGCGGCGGGGTTTGGCTGGGGTTTTACTACCGTCCGCACGAACTCTACCCACGAATCGATGCTCGACTCTTTCGGCAGTTTGTAGTGCGGGAAGACGCCCTCCTCTAAGTCGCATAGGAACACTACGGGGTACTCTAAGCCCTTGCTCGCGTGGACGGTTAGGAGCTGCGGAATCCCTTCGCTTGACAGGCCCATGTTTTTGTAGCGCTCGGATACCGCGGAGAGCGTGTCGTTGATGCGGAAGAGCACCGCCATCTCGCCTATCGGGATGTTCTCGCGGCGCGCTATGAAGCGCGCTCTGCCGAGAATCCACTCCAGCGCCTGCCCTTGGGCGCTAAAGCGCATCGTCTTAGGCTTGCGGCATCCTGCCGGCTGTGTTTTTAGGCCGCTTACCAGCGTCTTGCGGTACTCCGCCGGCTTGTTTGCCCATAGCCTATTCGCGCAATCGAGAATCGCGGTTACGCTACGGTAGTTGATTTGCAATTTTACTATCCTCGCGTCCCGAAAGCGCGCGGTGAAGTTCCTTATGGGCCTGATGTCGGCGCCCCGAAAGCCGTATATCGCCTGATCGTCGTCGCCTACCGCATATAGGCTCGACCCCGGCCTAAGCAGGATGTCGAGCATGTCAATCTGCATCGGGTTCGTGTCCTGAAACTCGTCTACCAAAACGGCGTCAAAGCGCCCGCTCCAGTCGGCGGCAACTTCGGGGTGCTTACTAAATAGCTCGAGCCCGCCGCAAATCAAATCGGAAAAGTCCCACAGCCCGCGCGCCTTGCGGAGCGCCGAGAAATCATGCCCTATCTTCGCGAGCAGCTTTAGCTCCTCGCCGTCCCACTTCCTAGCGGCCTTCTCTGGAAACGTAGAGAGCAAATCCAGCGCGCCGCCAAGCTCCACAATCCCCATGCGAAGCGATTTCCGTACGCGCGCGCTGCTTGCCTGCGCCATCAAATTAAATCTTTCCTTGCCGTCAAGCAGTTGCGCGTCGCCGTCAAAACCTATCCTGCTGAAATTGCGGACGCCCTTGTAGCGCGCGAGCAAGACGCGCAGGGCAAACGCGTGGAACGTGGTGACTAACGGCGCGTTCGCCCCAACGCAAGAGGGATCCAGCTTCGCAAGCCTATGCGCCATCTCTAAGGCCGCCTTGCGGGAAAATGTCAGCGCGCATATACGGCCCGCCGGAATGCCGAGGCGCGTAAGGTACACTATGCGGCGCGTTAGCACCGCCGTCTTGCCGCAGCCCGCGCCCGCAAGCACCAAGAGCGACCCGCGGTTTGCGGCGGTAACGGCCGCAAGCTGCTCGGGGTTCAGCGTAGAGAGGATGTCGCTACAGTCCACAAACGGAACGGCATCAGCCATATCAACGGCATCAATAACATTAACGGCGCCAGCGCCATCCCCAATACGCCCCGCGCCGTTCCCCTCCCCGCCGTTCTGCCCCGCGCATCCATTGCGCCCCGCGACGAATACCGCATCCCTGCCGCCTATTTTTTCTTCTTCTTCTCCGGCTTAACGGCCGATTTTGGCGAGTCCTTCGACGCTATCGGGCGGACGCCCTTCTTCCAGACTACAAACTTGTACCCCGACGCCTTGCCTTTCGCGTTCGTGCCGGCCTCGTAGTCGCGCTCGTAAACCTCTTCGCCCGACGAGAGCGCCACCACGTCCTTGCGGTTCTTGTAATGCAAATTGTTGAAGGTGAACCGCTCTATGAAGCGCCCCTCTTTCGTGAACACCAGCACCTCCGCCCAGTCCTCAAGGTCAACCCGCACGTACACGTTCTGCGACCGGCTCACCCCAAGCACCCACGAGCAGACCACCACGTCGCCGAAACCGTAATCTAAGTTGGAGAGCGTCCCCAGCGCCTCGTGGTTGAGGGAGATCCCGTACGGGCACCACGTGGTCGGCAGCTTCGAAATCGAATCCTGCATCGCGCCTATCTCTTTAGGCATCTTCGGCGCTACGCGCGCGACCTTCCTATGCAGCTCCTCGTTCGGCAGGCGGTGAACCTTCACGAAGTACCCGTCGCGCGTAAGATCCTTCTCGTCTAAGAGCTCCATGCTGCCCTTGTCGTCCTTAGAGAGCACCTCGGGGACAACGCCGCGGCGCGAGGCGTTCGAGCAGTCTATCTTCACAGGCAAATAGCTCAGGCGCGCCTCGCGGTCAAACTTGTCGGCGTAGGCCGGCGGCGCGGCGCTTGGGAGGAAACGCATAAAGCTCCGCTTGTAAACCTCCAGCTTCTTCCACTCCCAGTTGACAATCCCGTAGTAAATATCGCCGTAGGGATCCACCGCCGGCACAAACGTGTGGCGCCCCGCCTTGCGAACGGTGAAAACAGTCTTTATGTCACGGCGCTCCTGCAAAACCGCGTCGGTTATCCCCTGCTTCAGCATCTGGCTGCAATAGAGGATGTTCCCAGCCTGGTCGCACAGCACAACCGTCTGAAAGTACTCGTCCTCCTTGTTGCCGGTAGCGCTGTGGATGCCGAGGTAGTACCACCGCCCCTCCCGCTCAAAAACGCCTAAAGGCTCTATGAGGCTCGCCTGAATCTCGCAGTTTCCGCCGCCCTCGCGAAGCCCTGGGAAAA
>JAIRUL010000097.1 GCA_031254445.1 Chitinispirillales bacterium | reverse complement strand
ATAATTTCGGCTCGGCAGTGTCGGGCTTTATATTGGGTTTATCGACTGACGCAGAGGAATCTGCGCTAATCGGAGGTATAATAGCGGCGGCGTTCTTATTGCCGGTATTAACGGAGTCTCCGTCATCGCGCCGTATTGATGCGGTATCATTGTTTTCAGGCGCATAAATGGCATCAGCGATATTAACGGTATCAACAACGCCAACAATGTTATCGCCATTTTGAGCGTTAACGGCAAGCGCTATAACCATCACGCAAAAAAACGATTCAGCTCTCTTTCGCATTTCCAATCTCCGCGATAATGATCGTAAAATCGTCCTTAGGATTGAAGCCGGATAGGCTCTTTTTCAACGCGCTTATAACAGCGTTGAACGGCAGGTTCACCGTTAGCTTAACTAATTCCGCAAACTTGTCGTACCCCAAGAACTCCTTTTTCTCGTTATCACCGTCTTCGCTCTCCTTAAAGACATCGTAAATCCCGTCTGTAAACCAGAAGAACCTGTCGCCCTGCTCAAAGAAAAACTCTTTTTGGTCGAAAGCCGCGTCTTCGGTGATCCCCAAGAATATTCCGTTGCCGGAGAGCGTATACATCGTCCCGTCTTTGCGCAGCACGATTTGCGCCGGGTGCCCGGCTCTGCTGTACGTAAGTTTGTTATGCTCAAAATCGAAGACGCACCAAAAGCCGGTTAGGTAGTGGCTCGTATGGATGTGCGCTTTTAGGTCTTTGTTCATGCGCGTCAAGAGATCGGACGTGGGCAGCCACGAGCGGCTATGGTTGTAGAGCGACATCTTAGAGAGCGTCCCGATGAGCGCCGACGCGAGCCCGTGCCCCGACGCGTCGCCGATGAAGACGCCGACGCGCCCGTCCTCCATCTGTATAAAATCGTATAGGTCGCCGCCTACGTCCGCGACGGGTTTATAGGCCATGTCTATACGCATTTTGTCAAGCTGCGGCGGCTTTGGCGGGAGCAGCCCGAGCTGTATTTGGTTCGCCACCCACAGTTCCGCCTTTATGCTGCGCTGGGCCGCCCGCAGTTTGCCCGTTAGCGTGGCCAAAAACTTGTTTCTGCGCTCCAAGTCGCTCTTTAGCCTCTCCAGCGCGGTGATATCGCGGATATGCTCGATAACGCATATCTCGGCGCCGTTCCCCTTGATTGGCATAGCGTAGGTGGAAAAGGTAATCGTGACCGACCCAACGCCGCTTGGGTGCGGTGACACATCTATCTCCATAGTCTCCGAGCGCTCCAGCGCCTCGCCGAGGCGGCAGTCGGGGCAGGGCGATGCTAGGTTTCGCAGGAGCTTGTAGCATTTGGCGTTTATGCACGTTTTGTAGGAGCGCCCGGTCATGTCTGTGTAGGCCTTGTTCACGCGCCGCACCGTGTGGTTATTGGAGATAACGGCCAAAGGCTCGTTGACCGCGTCGAGCATACTCTCAAAGCCCACCTTGCTCCTATATATCAGATGCACCGGAAAAAAACGGTATAGCCAAAGCAGCGCGATAATCGCAATAAGCGCGGCGATGAGTATCGCAACCTCGAAGGATGACGGGGAAAAGGAGAGGTTCAGCTGCACATGGCCCTCTTCTCCTCCGCAGCGGACGCCTGCAGGTAGTTCGGAACGATTTGGGAGGCGCTTAACCATAGCGGTTCATTGCCTATATTGTCAAACGCGATGGATGCGCAAGAGAGGGCGCGGCTGAGGGATGATTTTTCCGCGCGGATGATGCCTGTTTTGCCCTCGAACATTTGGAATACGGTGCTGCGCGAGTATCCCATCGTATCGGTTACGAGAATGTCATCAGGCAATAATTCACCTAAAAGCTCTTCCGGTAGCGATAACCGGTCATTTGTCAATCGGCTGATGCCCGTGTTTACGCCGTCATTACATATAAAACCGCCCCAATGCACACGCCCCTGACGCGCGTCTAAGGCGGTAAAAATTCTGCCGCGCTTGTTTGGCAGATGGCCGCAAGCGGCGTGGGCTAATACCATCAGCGAGGATATGGGGATGGCTTTTCGCTCGGCCATCATGCAAAATCCCTTAATAAACGACAGCCCTATCCTTAGCCCTGTAAACGATCCGGGGCCGACTGACACCGCCACATGGGTAACATCGCAGGCACGTAAACCGCCAAAGCTAATTGCCATAGTAACTGCCTGCGTTATATGCTCGGCGTGAGAGTTTTTAACATATCGGTTGATAATTGACAATGGGAAACCGTCTGCGCTGAGGCAAACCGATAAATCGGTCGATGAAGTATCGATCCCCAAAATAATCATGCGACGCCCGCCCTCTTAAGCGCCGACGATATCAAAATATCCAGTAGCCCCGCGTATGTCCCACCCTGAGCCTTAAACGCTTGCGGCAGTAGGGAAGCGGACGTCATCCCCGGCAGCGTGTTTGTCTCGAGGACGTATAGCTTTGAGTCGCAATATATCATGTCCGTCCGCGATACCCCGTAGCACCCAAGCGCCTTGTGCGCGCGCAGCGCCGTCTCCTCGATTTGCCTTAAAAGCGGCTCCGGCCTCGGCGCCGGGACGAGCTCGAGCGTCGCGCCGTGCGTGTATTTGGCCGTGTAGTCGAAAAACTCGGCGTTGTTTGGCCGGATCTCTATCGGCGGTAACGCCTTCGTCTCCCCGTTTGGCATGTCTATCACGCCGCAAGAGAACTCCGGCCCGCTGATCGACGTCTCCACAAGTATATCGTCAGCGTCTTCCTGCAACTCTTTAAGGAGCGATTCAAGCGACGCCTTGTCCGCCGCCCGCCCCATCAACCGGCTCGAACCTGACTGCGGGCACTTGAGGAAGCAGGGGAAACCATGCTTTTTTATTATGCCGTCAACGGTTACATCGGGGTGGTTGACGCCGTAAACGGAGTAATCGGGGACGGGCATTCCGCTCTGCGCGTACAAGAATTTTGAGGTGATCTTGTTCATAGCGACCGCGCTTGCGTAGACGCCGGAACCGGTATATGGGATGCCGAGCGCGTCCAAATACCCCTGAATAGTCCCGTCCTCGCCGAACTCCCCGTGCAATGCGAGGAACGCGGCGTCGCAGTTGTCCCATATCTCCTTGCTGTTCGACGGGTGGAACGGGCCAATAAATGCGCCGTTTGCGTCAGCGAAATGTTGGATGTCGGGGACGGGGGCGTCGGCTGCGATATCGGCGTAGTAGAATTGCTTATTTTTTGTGATGACAACCGCGCGTAAGTCATATTTGCTTTTGTCGAGATATGACAATACCTGTTCGCCGGAGCGCAGCGAGACTTCGTATTCGGCAGATGGGCCGCCCATGACGACGTTTACTTTGGTTGCCATTTGTTGTAACCTTTCTTATTTACAATGATGATTACGTTGATGACAGTTTCGGCGAATAAAAATATCATCATTACGTTTTTTCCAAATCATTTGTCGCTCCTGTCCTTAACGCAGCGAACCGAGAAGCCGCTTTGCTTGTCGTAGTAGCCCTCGTGTACGCCATCGATGCGGTTGTTCATGTACCGACCGTACGCGCGATCTTTATCGTACCCATCCGCGCTCCACCAGTAGCCAACGGATCCGGCGTCGTAGAAGGTGTCGATGAAGGTCTCCATGTTGACGCCGTTGTAGTCGCGGCGACCGCCGGGCATTGCCGAAAATCCGAACTCATCGGTGCCCTTACCGCCGCCATCGTCGTTCCAACCCGCCTTCGATTTAAGTTTATTACCTGCAATCCTTCTGTCCCCCGTCGCATCAGCCAATTCCCTCCACTCTGCTCTGCTGGGCAAATGCCACCCGCTAGGGCAAGCATTTTGAGCGGATTCCCAATCGCGCAGCTCACCGTATGTTTTACAGTTAGATGCATCCCTATTATAACAATAATAGGATCCGCCGTAGTTGAGATTCTCCGCCATCCACGTTTGCTTGCCGATTTTTACGGTTTTGTAGTACCCGTCGGTAACATATCCAGCGCTGCTGCCAGCAGACGGCCAACGCAAAAACCCGGAGCGTAGCCGCGCCCATAAAGACAGCGTTTTAGCCTGTGCGGGCAGCGAATCGGCGACCGTTTCAGACGCGTCGGCAATGGGCTTGACGCACTTAAACCGATTCCACCCAATCGCGGCGCGATAGGCGTCTACACTATTTTTCGGGACATATAGGCAAGCGTCAGGCGAAAGGCCGTCAAATGGTTTTTCTGAAATATCGGGCGGAATAGGATTCAAACAGGTAATGTAGCCCATGTTGGCGCATTCGAAAAACGCGCTGTCTCCGATGGACGTTACGCTGCTTGGAATCGTTACGGACATCAGGTTACTGTAACTCCAACGCACCGCAAAAGTCTTTTCTCCGATTGTTTTCACGCCCTCTTCGATAGTAGCAGATGCTAAATTGACGCAACCCAGAAACGCCCCGCGTTCGATGGAAGCCACGCTGCCGGGGATCGTTACGGACGTCAGACCCACACAGCCGGAAAAAGCCTCTATTCCGATTACCGTAACGCCGTTTTCAATTGCAACAGACCTTAGGCCAACGCAGCCTAAAAATGCTCCATCTCCGATAGCCTTTACGTTGCCGGGGATCGTTACAGACTTGAGATTGCGGCATCCGCCAAACGCGCCATTACCCACCCGCCACCATAGCTCGCGCGGACGCGCCCGCCCGCCGTGAAATACATTATCTCCGCCTATAACGGTCACGCTGCTTGGAACCGTGTACGCATCCTGCGGTTTGTTTGGCGGGTACAACATTAGGGTGTCGCCTTTTTTATTGAAAAGGACGCCGTCTTCGGAGCTGTAACGGGTATTGTTCGCCGCAACCGTTATAGACATCAAGCTGTCGCAGTTACCAAACGTCCTCCCACTCCTCCCACCGGTAGATGACATCTCCATGCAGTTACCAAACGCCTTCCTCCCCCCGATAGATGACACGCTCGCGGGGATTGTGACGGTTTTTAACCTAGGCAA
>JAIRUL010000086.1 GCA_031254445.1 Chitinispirillales bacterium | reverse complement strand
TTTAAAAATCTTTTTCAGACGAAGCCTATAAAGTCAAATTCTTTTAAAAATCTTTTTCAGACGAAGCCTACGGCTTCATAACGTGTGGCGGCTAAAGCCGCCACACAAAGTCAAAGTCAAAATCAAAATCCGGTACCCCGCCGCCTTTGACGTTGACTTTGTGTGGCGGCTCTGCGCCACACGTTATGAAGCCGTAGGCTTCGTCTGAAAAAGATTTAAAAGAATTTGACTTTTCAACGTCAACATCAACATCAACGTCAACGTCAACGTCAACGTCAATGTCAACGTCAACGTCAACGTCAAAATCAAAACGCCGGGCGCACAAGCCTAAGCCCGTTAGATGCGCTCCTCGTATAGGTGTAATCGCCGCTGCGCTTGGCTGAACGGTTGTCCCTGCCGTAGTTGTTGAAGCCGCCGCCGCGGTTAATCCGATAGGTGCCGGTTTTCGCCCCCTCCGGATCCGTCTGCGCGGCGTTCGTTGCTTTCGACGACCAATCCCAGACCCATTCGCTCACGCTCCCGTGCATATCGTACAAACCCCACGCATTGGGCGCAAAGCGACCCACGTCGCCAATGCCCGCCGATTTCCCCTTTACCGGGCTGCTGGCATCAGAGCCTGCGGAGTAATAAGGCGCGCGGGTCGTATCGATGAAATCCGTCCCCCAGTTAAACGCGGTCGTCGTCCCCGCGCGGCAAGCGTATTCCCACTGCGCGTCGGTCGGCAGGCGGTAGCCTGTGGAACCCGCCACCATCTCAGCGGCGTTCCATTTACCCATCGCCTCCTTGTCGGCGCTTGTCGGCACGGCCCCCCATGCGTCGGGATCGGTGCTGTTATCAATGCGGTACGCCGGGCTCAAGCCCTCCTTCATGCTTAGTTTGTTGCAGAACGCTATAGCATCGTACCACGTTACGCTCCCGACCGGGATATTATCCCCTATATTTGCAGCGCTGGGTTTTGACCCCCCCGGATAGGCCCCATATACGTCAAGCCACTGTTTCTGCGTTACCTCGTATTTGCCGATGTAAAAGCCTTGGGTCAGCGTTACCTCGTGTTGGGTTTCTTGATTTTCACCGCTGCGGCCCGGTTCGCTTGCCGGGCTGCCCATCGTGAACGTCCCCGCGTTTATCCAGACCATCCCGGGGATTTCGGGCCTCGCGCCTTTCGCGCTGGGCGCGGGCTTATCTTTCGCCTTTTTTTCGTCTACCGCAGGCGCCGACGCAACCGCAGGCGCCGACGCAACAGCGGGCGCAGCCGCTGCCGGCGCAGCCTCGACCGCTATAGACCTCTTCCCAATCCTCCTCTGCGTGAGCTCCTTGACGATTTCATCGGAGACTGCTTTGACCTCCGCGTCGTTCCTGATGAGGGCCTTGCTCTCGCCGGTGGCTACGATCTGGCACTTTTCTAAATCGAGGATGCGCGCCCACACGCTGTTGCCGCGCCCGGCCTTCTCGATGTCGATGATGCACAGGTACTCGACTCCGTAGTCGGCGCCGATTTTGCAGAAATCCTTATCTTCCAAGAGCCTGCCGTGCTTCTTCTTCTGCTCAATATCGGCCTTCTTGTAGAACTCGCGCGCGCCGCGCTTCGCCTCCGAGTACTTCTTGTCGGCGGCTAGGCCGGCCACGATGCCGCTTGCGAGGTCTTCCCCGAGCTTCGCGTTCTCCATGCCGTAGACATACGCGGCAATCTCGTTGCCGCGCGGCGGATTGCTTGCCCCGCCCTTGCTTGGGCCGCCTACCGCCTGCGCGAACGCCGCGGCGCAGAGCGCCGACGCGAACACAACCGATTTTGCAATGATAAACCTCCTCATGGCACTGCCTCCTTACCTTGATGATGTTAAATAAAATGCGTTAAATGGATAATCCCCTATTATATAATTATGTTGCATGTTGCATAAGCCCGCTGCTTTTGCGCCACTTCAAAGTTGGACATCGTTATCAGCCCCGTTGTTACAGCCGACGTCGGTTTTCTTTACAATTTTTGCGGTATATCCCGTAGCGGCCAATCGCCGTAGGAGGCGTGGGCGCTAGGAGATGGAAAATAGGCCTGTTTTTTTGTATGGGGATGGGGGCGCAGATTGCGCCGTCATACAAAATAACCTTTATCCTCTGTAACTATGCTTGTAATTGATGCCGCAGATGCCATACGATATACCTACTTAATAGTATATATTCCGGGCGTTCCGGAAATCAAGCCTTTTTTTCAGTACGCCCTAACCACCCAGTCCCCCGTGTACTCCACCGTTTCCCCAACTTGTTTCAGGAGCCCCACGCCGTATTGTTTCGCGGAAGCGGCGACCTCTTTTTCAAACGTCATGGCTCCCAAACCGAGGTAGATGCGGTGGTCTTTGTAGTAGGGGTATATGATTCTGAAGTTTTCCGCCTTTTTATTGACAAGGGTGTCTACGTCCTCTTTTCTCGCCCTGTATTTGACCTCTATGATGGCGACCGCGTCGTCGTTAATCAGCACGATGTCGAACTGGTCTTGCACTATTTTGCCGTCCGGCATCTTCCTTTTCCCGCCGAAAGCGTCGCCCGCGTCGTCGAAGTGTATGCCGGCAAAAGTCAAAGTCTTCTTGAGCGAATCAAGGAAGTACTCTTCGGCAAACATACCGTTGCTATCGGATATGCCGTTGACATTTTTGCTGACGTTTTTGATGTAGGCACCAAGCTCGGCAAGCTGCTCGCGGAGCTGGCGGTCATCCTCGGCTACCTGGCGGCGAGTCTCGGCCAACTGGCGATCGGTCGCGGCGAACATCTCTTTGACCTCCGCCCAAGACAATTCTGTTTTTTCCATGGCAATGCCCCCTCTTGTTTGCGTTGTTATGAATTATTCGGTTATCCCCACGAATATAATAAAACCATAGCCATTTATCAAGAGGGTGGCTGCAAAAAAATGAAAAACGTCAATTCTTCACGCACCGAACTGAAAACCCGTTGCCCTTATCGCTGTGGTCCATGTACACGTTGTCGGTCTCGGACGCCATGCTCCAGCGGTACGCGCCGGCGCCGGCGTCGTCCTCCGACGCGCTCCACCAAAAGCCGTTGGCGCCGACATTGTAGAAGCTGCCGTCGTTGTAATTGTAGCCGCCGCCCGGCATTGCCGCGAATCTGTAGCTGTCCGCGCCGAGGCTAGCGCCCCACTTCGACTTAAGCCTTTTGCCCGCGCCCCCGTAACCGGTTTCGTAATCATTTTCAAATGCCTGCCCGCCGACAGACATCGCTATATTAGCCCAATCGTCATTGCTCGGCAAGCGCCACCCTGCCGGGCAAGCTTTCGCTGCGGCGCTCCAGCTGTACAGCCTGCCGTACTTATTGCAGTTGGGCTCGCTATTGTCGTAGCACCA
>JAIRUL010000080.1 GCA_031254445.1 Chitinispirillales bacterium | reverse complement strand
ATTTCTCCGCGCCGATACCGTAAATGCCGCGCCGCCGCCGTCAATGCCGGCGATTGCCCCGACGAACAGCCCCGTCCCCGAAGGCCGCGACGGGTCGATCGGATCGCCCTGTTGCCCGTCCAAGAAAAACGCCGTCTTAGCCCGCCCAAAGTCGAACCGCAAATCCTTTTCAGCGGATTTTATATCATCGGGAAAGTCGATAACGCGGCGATATGCCTTGACAACTGTACTAACGTATTCCGCGCCCTTCATCCTCCCCTCAATCTTGAAACTCGCCACCCCGGCCTCGGCGAGCCTAGAGATGAATGGCAGCGCCTCCAAATCGTTTGGCGAGAAGAAATATCCGTTGCATACGCTTGGGTTGCTTGATATATTAATGCTGTGCGATGTGTCGATACCGTGCGATGTGTTAACACTGCACAACGCATCAATACAGCTCGACGCATCAACCCTGCTCTTACACATAAATCTGCGCCTGCAAACCTGAGTGCACCTCCCCCGATTCCCGCTCGCCCCGCCGATAAAGCTGCTCGCGAGGCACATCCCCGATATCGAATAGCACAGCGCCCCGTGGACGAACGCCTCCGTCTCTATCGGCGAATTCTTCGTTGTTTCGCGAATCTCGCCTAGCGACAACTCCCGCGCAAGGACGGCCCTTTTTACCCCAAGCGACGCAAGGAACGCCGCCCCGTAAGAGTTATGCGCCGCCGCCTGCGTGCTGCCGTGCAAACGCAATTTCGGGAAGTGGGTCGACGCGAGCCGCATTAGCCCAATGTCGGCAATGATGGCGGCATCTACGCCTATTTGATCTAATTGATACAATACATTAAGCGCCGCCGCGATTTCGTTCTGCTTGATTAGCGTGTTGAGCGTAACGTATACTTTGACATCGCGGGAATGGGCGTAGGGTACGAGCGTCAATAAGTCCCGCGCGGTAAAATTCTTCGCCCGCAGCCTCGCGTTGAAATCGCTAAGACCTAGGTAGACAGCGTCGGCCCCGGCGTCTATCGCCGCGTAGAAGCATTCGGCGCTGCCGGCGGGGGCTAGGAGTTCGGGGCGGATGCGTTTTTTTGCGCTCTCGGTGGTCATCGTAAGGGTTACTGTTGGTTGATATTGGAGCCGTTCATTATCCGCGTAAAAACATCAAAACTCAGGTTCCGCGTTTCCCGTCTGTATGAACGGCGCGAGCTCCGGCATCTTTCGCGTTAGCGTTTCCGCCGCCTTCGCAAGGTGGTCGGCGTATCTGAAGTGCGCTCCCATGCCCGTTCGCAGCTCTATCTCGTAGATGAATTTATCTAAGTGCGTAGAGTGCTCGAACGCGACTTGCGTCCCTAAAAGCAGCGCGTAGACGTAGGCAGGCGCGCCGCCGCCTTGCGAGGCTATCGACTCGGCGAGAGCCTTGTAATCGCTAAGCAGCCCGCCTATCTCTGGATGCTTGACATCCGCAGGCAGGTAGAAGCCGCGCGGGCAGAGCGGGGAGAACCGAAACCCGCTCCTATGGCGGTTCAAATCTCTAAGCTCCGCGATTGCCATGTTGTTCCAAGCGGCGCGGACCACCGCCCTGCGCGCGGCTGTCCCCGGTACGCAGTAGCGGTTTTTCTTCCCCAAGAACGCCTCCGGCACGCTCTGCAAATCTGGCAGAAACGGCGGGCGGCCGTTCATCGCTTCCAAGTAAACCTCGTCGGGGATATTCGAGATGCTAACGCCGCCGCGCTTGATTTCGTTTATGCTGTGCAATAACAATTGATTCGCTTGGCTCTCGCTTGCCGGCGTCTTGAAGCTGTGCTTAGTCATCCTCGGGACGAATTTGCCAAGCTCCGCGCGTATCATCTCCGCGCATGTCCTCGCCTCCGGCAGCGGGAGGGAGTCTAGCTGCCGCAGCGTGTCCGCCCACACCCGCGCCGTCATCACGTAGGCGGCGTTAGTCTTCGACGCGAAAGGTATTAGGTACCGCGCCCTATCAAGCGCGTAATTCTTTCGCAGCCTGTCAACAACTTTCGCGTCAACCCCGTTAGGCAGCCTTATAAGCTCAGGGTTGCGCTTGACCTTGTCGTCGAGCATGTCGTAAACCTCGCGGTAAACATCAAACGCCCGCGCGGTGAACGCCTCCCACCCCTCCGCGCACTTCTCAGGTATGCCGACCTCATCCGCCCCCGGAATGCTCGTTTTGTCAAGCCTAATATACCGTGTGCTCGACTCCTGCCCGTCGCAAAGCTGCGCGATGTCGAAAATCTTGTAAGCCAAGAACATAGACAACCCGTCAACAGCCACCGCGATCCCCCCCGTCATGCCGGTGATGCTGGCGTGCCCGTAGTCCACAAACCGAAAAATAGCATCCACCGATTTGTCCGGATCGCTCCAGTCAATAGACCCCAAAATAGCGTCCAACCCTTTGTTGGAACGCGAGTATTTAGCAAGGCTGCTAGCCAAAAGCTCCGGCGTAACCTTTGGGTTAGACCCAGCACCTGCGGGCGGGCAAATACTAATAGCTGTTACTTTCATTCAAGCCTTGTTACCGTTAAAAACAAAGTCTTTGTCTTTAAAATCAAAATCTTTTAAATTCTTTTTTCAGACGAAGCCTACGGCTTCATAACGTGTGGCGCAGAGCCGCCACACAAAGTCAAAGTCAACATCAAAATCAAAACCATCCACACCGCCGCCTTTGACTTTGACGTTGACTTTG
>JAIRUL010000076.1 GCA_031254445.1 Chitinispirillales bacterium | reverse complement strand
ATGCCAATACCTATTATTGACTCTATGTACGACGACAATAATCGCCGAAAAGCCGACTCTATTTTTCGCAAAACATCAACGTATAATTATAATAATGGCCGATTCATTGACTTGTCAAGCAATAGCTACCTAGACATCCAAAACAACCGGCAAGTATCCGACGACGCCCTACGCCTATGCGGCGGACAGCTCTTCGGCAACATGGCTTCGCGCCTTATATCGCAATCCTCCCCGTTATACGATGAGCTTGAAAGCGAACTTGCCGCTTGGAAGAAGTGCGAAAGCGCCTTAGTCTTCAACACCGGATACGCGGCGAACATGGGCGTTATTGCGGCAGTCTGCAGGCGCGGGAGCGATATATTCTGCGACAAGCTCAACCACGCCTCGATAATTAACGGATGCCTCCTCTCCGGCGCGAAGCTTATGCGCTACCGCCACAACGACATGGCGCATTTGGAAGAGCTGCTGCGCGCCTCGCAGTCGCCGCATAGGCTAATAGTGACCGACACCGTCTTCAGCATGGACGGCGACCGCGCGCCGCTCGCCGACATCTGCGAATTGGGCGAACGGTACAAGTGCGCCGTGATGGTAGACGAGGCCCACGCGACGGGAATTTTTGGCGACCGCGCGAGCGGGCTCGTCGAGGCGGAGGGCGTAGAAAGCGCGGTTCACATCCGCGTGGGGACGCTCAGCAAAGCGGTTGCCGGGCTCGGCGGCTTCTTTGCCGGGGACGCGGGGATAAGGGACTACCTCGTCAACAACGCGCCGCCGCTCATATACTCGACGGGGCTGCCGCATTCCGTGCTTGCGCACGACTTAGCGGCGGTGCGGCATATCAGGGAGAATCCTTATATGGGCAAAGCGTTGATTGACAAATCGGATAAGCTGCGCGAAGCGCTTGCCGGTATGGGTTGGGGCTGCATGGGCAGCACGACGCAGATAATACCGGTTGCGGCAGGCAGCGCGGAGGGCGCGCTCGAACTGTCGTCGCGCTTGAAAAAGAACGGGGTAGCCGCGCCTGCTATACGCACGCCGACTGTGCCTAAGGGGAAAGAGCGGGTGCGGCTTTCGCTCCATTTGGGGATTAGCGACGCGGATTTGGAGCTGATAGCGCGCGTTATGCGGGAGTGCCGTAATCAAGCGGGGGATATATGATGGGTATGGTTGTCGACATAGGCGTCAATAACGGTATAAATAGCGGTATAAGTAACGCCGTTGCTTTCGGCGGGTGGGCTGTATCCGCAGATATCCTCAGAGATGTTTTTGACGGCTGCGGCATGGATGTTAATTATATCGACGTAAATCGAATCATGCCAAAATTGTTTAATGCGGATAGGCTGCGGGACGATTGGGCGGAGGTTGTGATTGATGCGTATCGATTGACTGACGCCGACGCGCCAACTCTCATAGCCGGATGGTCGACGGGGGCGATGTTCGCGTACGCTGTTTCACGCATCATCCCATCTCAAAAATTAGCGCTGATATCCGCCACGCCGTGCTTCTGCCGAAAAGAGGATTTCCGCTTCGGCGTCCGCCAATCGGCTATCGATCAAATGATAGGCGCGCTGTATAGGGATAGCTCCTCCGTCCTGCAACCATTCTATGAGCGCTGCGGATTAGAGTATCATTCCGGCCTGATTCCCGATTACACGATTGATGAGCTTGCATCCGGCCTGATGTTTCTGAAACAGGCCGACCTCCGCCCGTTAATCGCGCCGTCAATTCAACCGATATTTTATCACGGTAAAAATGACCAAATAATCCCGCTCGCCGCATCCAAGTATTTCTGCGAGCAAACAAACGGTGTGTTTATGGAGGTAGACGGCGGCCATGCCTTTTTTGATAGAACACCATCCCCTGACCTATCGGTTTTTGCGCCCCATGGGCGCATGTTTTAAAACAGTATCCCCCCGTGTCTTTATGTGGGGGGATATTGATAAGGGGGCTATAATGTCGGGGCGTTACGGGGCAGAGCCCCGTCCCCAAAAGATTTTTAATATTTTGATTTTAATGTTTTAAAGATTTTGACTTTATATTATATTACCCCCATGAAATACAACAAAAAATCAGAAAACCTCTACAACGGCGCAATCTCCGGCGGCATCTCCGAAGCCGACATGCGCGTTGTCGCCTCTTGGCCGCTCGACAAAATCACGCTGCTCTTCGCCGCGGCGGATCAGGCGGCGCGCCATTTCTTTAGCGATGTTGTAGACCCGTGCACGCTCATGAATATCAAGTCCGGCGGATGCGGCGAGGACTGCGCGTTTTGTTCGCAATCTAGCCACAATAGCGCGGACATTAAGGCGCAAAATCTCTCCGACCCAAGCGAGATTATCCGACAATGCAAAAGCGCGTGGTCGAAGGGCTTGCCGTTCTGCGTGGTGTCAAGCGGCAGGCGTCTTGACGTATCAGAACTGCAAGCAGTATGCAAGGCGCTTACCGAATGCGGCGACGCCGGCGAAAAGCACGCCTCGCTCGGCATCCTCGGCGAAGCCGATTTCAAAGCCCTGCGCGCTGCCGGCGTTGTCTGCTACAACCACAATTTGGAGACGAGCCGCTCATTCTTCAAATCAATCGTCACCACGCATACTTACGACGAGAGGGTGGAGACGGTGCGCAGGGCAAAGGCGGCGGGGCTGAAGGTGTGCTGCGGGGGGATTTTCGGCGTAGGCGAGGCGTGGGGCGACAGGATAGAGCTATGCTTAGAATTGCGGGGCCTCGGTTCCGACACCGTCCCCATAAACTTCTTAAACGCCGTCCCGGGCACACGCGTAGAGCCGCTAAAAGAACCCCCGTTGGAACTTCTAAAAATAGTTTCCCTATACCGCTTATCCCTGCCCAAGTCTACAATAAAGGTCTGCGGCGGCCGAGAAAAAAATCTCGGCGCGCTGCAGCCGCTAATCTTCCAAGCAGGGGCGAACGGCTACATCACGGAAGGCTATTTGACGACATCCGGCGCGGG
>JAIRUL010000047.1 GCA_031254445.1 Chitinispirillales bacterium | reverse complement strand
AATCTTTTAAAATCAAAATCTTTAAAATCTTTTTCAGACGAAGCCTACGGCTTCATAACGTGTGGCGCAGAGCCGCCACACAAAGTCAACATCAACGTCAACACCAACATCAACACCAACATCAACGTCAAAACCATTCCCCCCGCCGCCTTTGACTTTGACGTTGACTTTGTGTGGCGGCTTTAGCCGCCACACGTTATGAAGCCGTAGGCTTCGTCTTAAAAGATTTTAAAGAATTTGACTTTAAAAAATTAAAAAATTTTGACTTTTATATGCGCAACCTAATTCTATTCACCACCGTAATGTCAATAATCGCGGCCGCCATGATCGTAGGCGTCTCGCGGTTAAACGCAGCGCCTACGGGCAATGGGGATCTCGCCGCGTTATCATCGCCATCGTCCCCGCCGTCATCGCCGCCCGATTCAACCGGGTCATCCGCATCGTCCCAATCATCGACGCAACAGCCAAAAACCAAAACGCCGGCTTACGCCGACCCGCGCATCGGCGTCCCAAGCATCGGCAGCGTCCAGGTGCTAAACGGGTGCGGGGCCGAGGGGGCGGCTATGCGCATCGCCGATTTTCTGCGGTCTAAGAACTTCGACGTAAAGGACATCGGCAACGCGCCCGCTTGGAATCACCCGGCGACGATGGTTATCTCGCGGACGGCGGACATGGGGCTAGCGAAGGAGATAGAGAAGTCGCTCAAAACGGGCATGGTGGTAATGATAAGGAACGGCGATTCGATGTACGACGTGACCGTCGTGGCGGGGCCGGATTTTGAGGAGAGGATTAAATGACGAAGAAGAAGCCGGAGCCGCTCGCGGGCAAGGAGCTGGTCGACGCGGTTGTGCAAGCCTTAGAGGAAAAATTGGCCGAGAAGATAGTGGCGCTGGACTTGCGCGGCGTCTCCGCCGCGGCGGACTGGTTCGTAGTCTGCCAAGGGGACAACACATCGCACACGTCGGCGGCCGCGAACTCCGTAATAGCCACGCTAAAGGGCAAACACGCCACGGCCCCGTGGCACAGCGAGGGCGTGGAAGATGGCCGCTGGGCGCTTATCGACTATACGGACGTAGTGGTGCACGTGATGCTGCCGGAGGTTAGGGAGTACTACGGGTTAGAGGCGCTTTGGAAAAATAGGGCGCAGCAATTTACCGATTCTTAAAGTGCTCCGCCAAATTATCCAGCTGCCCTTTTGTCGGCGCGCCTTTCGGCGCTTTCGGCCTTGCCCCGGTTTTTGCGCCTAAGTTTTTCATTGACAGGGAGATTCGGCGCTTTTTGGTATCCACTTTTAGGATTCGCACGTCTACCCTATCGCCTACCGACACGATTTGGTCGGGGGTTTCTACGTATTCGTCGGTTAGCTGGGATATGTGGATTAGACCGTCGCAGACCGCGTTTATGTTTACGAACACGCCGAACTGGGTGATGTTGGTTACGCGGCCGGAGACTACGGCGCCCTCCTTGACGTCGGCTAATTTGACGCGCCTTTTAGACTTGTGCGAGATTATGCCTTGGTAGCGTTGCGCGGTTTGGAGCTGCGCGGTCAGCTTTTTCTGCATGTACGCCCTCTGCGTAGGGTCGTCCACTATGTACGAGAGGATGATTTCCGGGTTCGACACTATTGTCTCGTGTGAGACGGTGAGTTCGTTGACCGCCCTTTCTATGAACGGGAACTGGTCGGGGTGGGCGGTCGATCTGTCTATTTGGTCTTCGGCGTTGGGTATTATTACGAATCCGGCCATGTTTCTGAACGCCGTTTCCGTCATGCCTTTGACTTGGAGCAGATCGTTTTTTGCGGCGATCGGATCGGCGGCGTCGTGCGCTTTTATGGCGGATAGGAGTTCTTTCGTTACGCAGCGAAATTTTGCTATAGGCGAGTCGGCGATATCTTTTACCGAAACGCCGCTTGTGAGCTGCGCGTATTCGAGTATTCTCTCTACGGCGACGGCAAACTTTTCGGGGCGCAGCGTCTCTTGGAGCGGGTGCACGGTGTAGTAAGAGGAACCTAAGCGCGTGATTAGCGAGACCGGCTGCAAATACGAGATGGCGAGCCCATAGAGCGCCTTGGTACGGTCGTCTAAGATTGCGAACTCGCGCTCTTTCATGTACTCGGAGCCGCATGGGTCGGAGCTTGGATTGGCTTTTACCGTTGTAACCTCCATCGGGTTGCCTACGTAGTCGCTTGCCTGCTTGATAAAGTTCTCGGGGATTTCGGCGCCGCCGTCGGGGGCGAGGAAGCGCGCGGGCCTGTGGCGGGTGAAGAACTGGCGCAGGCGTTCGGTGAGGTACGACCTGCCGTCGCCCGGTTTCTTTTCGGTGGTTGCGCCTAAGAGGCTGCCGCTTGCGCTGACGGCGGTTATTATGAAATTCTTTTTACCGGCCATGTCTACCACGAAGACCGAGGGCGCGGAGCGCTCGACGGCAAACTTTTTGGCTAAACCGGAGGCAATCTCCTTGGCCGCCCAGCCCTCCGCCTGCTCCCTAATGCCGCCTTTTACGTCCTCCTCGATGGAGGGCTGGAGTAGGCGGAGCCACATATCGTCTATGATTTCGCATAAGCAGTAGAAAGAGGTCGAGTCGGGGTTTGTTATAAAGTGCTGGCGGAAGAGCTCGGTTATCCCGAATAGCTGGACGTTTAGCTTAAGCTTTATGGCCTTGGCGTCTTCGGCTGCGAAGAGGCGCAGCAGCTCCTCGCTCGTAAACTCGTTTACGGGGATGAGCTTGTCGGCGTATTTGCCGTACTTGGGGTCTTTGCGGGTTTTTGGGAGTATCTCGAAGAAACCGCCGTCGTTCATGAACTCGCGCGCCATCGCCCTCACGGTGTCGTCGTGGGCGAAGCGCTCGGCGACGAGATCCTTTACCGCTTGTATGACGTCGGCGGCGCTCTTGAGGGAGGGGTCTTTGCCCACGTAGGCCTCGGCGAGCTCCTCTAGCGGTTTCGCCGTTTCGGTCTGCGCGACGATCAGGTCGGCGAGGCCGCCGACGCCTTTCTTAGCGGCCTGCTGCCCTTTGCTCTGCGGGTTTGGGCGCAGCGGGATGAGGATATCGTCGAGCACATGCGTGTCGGTGACCATGCCGATGCGCTTTTCGAGCGCGGGCGTGAGCTTGCCGGCCTTCTTGTAGGCATTCGCGACGCGCTTGCGCTTGGCCGCAATCTCTTCCATGCCGTCTAAGTAATCGTAGGCCTCGCGCAGCGCCGAAATATCCGAATTTACCGCCGCCAGCGGGTCGTACTCCGCCAAGTAGCAAGGGGAATCGCCTCTCTCGTACGCGGTACAGAGAAAGTCCGCCAGTTCATGGGGCAGGCCCCACTTTTCACGTAATTGTTTAGAGTACTCTATCATCCGCGGTTATTTCGGGGAGTTAGTAAGTTATTAAGACAGATAAAAATATATATGATGGGCAATGCGGCGCGCAAGGGGCAATAAAAAAAAATTTTGACGGACAATTTCACAAAAAAAAGGGGGCCCCGGCAAAAGGGCCCCTCCATACTGAAAAACAATGCTTTTTACCACGCCCCGCGCTTACTTCTTCGCGGCTCTTTTCTTCTTCGCCGCCCTCTTCTTCTTGACGACTTTCTTGGCGACGGACTTCTTCGCCGCTTTCTTCACGGCCTTCTTAGCCGCGGTTTTCTTCGCCGTTTTTTTGGCGACCGACTTTTTGGCGACAGACTTCTTCGCCGCTTTCTTCACGGCCTTCTTAGCCGCGGCCTTCTTCGCCGTTTTCTTGGCGACCCTCTTCTTAACTGCTTTCTTTAACACTTCACTACCTCCTGATAAAGGAAATAAAGAAACGGTTTATGTTGAAAAACGCTTACTACACAAAGTTGGCGACCGCCTCTTTCTCTTTCACGTGTTTTTTTATTAGTTCGA
>JAIRUL010000003.1 GCA_031254445.1 Chitinispirillales bacterium | reverse complement strand
GGCGTTTTGCGCACACTCGCGGACGTAATATCCACCATACTCGCCAATGCGATGGAAATCGTAGCTACAGAGATACGCATTGCGGTAGCTGGTTTTCAAACGCTAGGAGACATCGCCGGCAAGGTTTTAAAGGGTGACCTTATCGGAGCGGCGCAAGCCGCGGGCGCGGGCTTGAAAAATATGTGGGGCGAGGGCGTACAAGGCGCGAAGAATATCGGACAGCAGTGGAGCGATACCGCCAATGGCTTATCCGACACGTGGGGCTGCGCGGCGAAAATGATGGATGGCATCCTTAACCCTAATATGGCAGGGCTAGAAACAATGAAAAAAGCTCAGGATGCGCTCAAAACATCAACCGATGACCTAAAAAAGTCCGAAGAGGAACTAAAAAAGCTGCGCAGCGATGGGGCTCAACTAACAGCGCAGATGATGACCGCGCAGGAGAAGCTGAGTGCAGAGCTTGATAAATACAACAACCTGCTGAAAGCGGGCGCTATAAATAGGGAAACCTATGACCGCGCCGCGTTAGCCTCCGTAGAAACGTATGTCGGGGCATCGAGAGATGCGCTTCTCGGCGGGCTTGATACCGAATACGACGCGATATTGAAGTCGTATGAAGACCGTCAAGGCGTTATCGACAAGGCTCTTGATAAGAAGCTGTTAAGCGAAGAAGAACACTACAAACTGTCGCAAAAATATGGCGACGAATATCAAGCCGCGTTTTTGGCGCAAATAGAGAAAGAGGCGGGCGCGGTAGACAAGCTAATCGCCCCGCTGCGGACGCAGGAAGAGGCCGTAAAGGCGTCCTACGACAATCGCCTCAAAGAAATAGAACAGTCCTTACAAGGCAGAGCCGACCTCGAAGAGCAGTACGGCGAAGCGTTGCGCGCGAATGCGCTCGAAAATTTTGAAAAAGAAAAGGTCGCGCTGGAGGAGGCGAGGCAAAGCGGGATAGATAGTTACATGGACGTGCTGCTCACCGAAGAGCAGATGGCTATGGTCAGCTATCAGCGGCGGCACGACCAGATTATGGCCGCGACCAACCTAACCGAGTCGCAAAAGGCGGCTCTCATAGCCCATTACGGCAAACAAATTCAAGACATGGAGCAGAAAAGGGCGCTCGCGCAGGTATCAACCATATCCGGCGTTATGGGCGATATAGGCTCGATAATGTCGTCGGCATTCGGCGAGCAGTTCGCCCTTGCAAAGGCTTTTGGCATAGCGTCCGCTACCGTAAACGCCGCTCTTGCGGCGGCAAGCGCAATGGCAACGCAGCCGTTTTTTCCGGCTGGGCTTGCGGCATGGGTTAAAGCCGTGGGCATGGGCGTAAGCGTAATATCGCAAATAAAATCCGCTTCATTCTCTGGCGCGCGCGACAGGGGCGGGGCTATCGGGGTGGATGAGTTTGCGCTTGCCGCAGAGCGCCGCCCCGAGTTTATCAACGGCGGGCTTCTAATGGAACCGGCGTTCGTCCGCGGCCCCGCCAATATCACGTCCGGCGCGGAGACCGAGCGAATACTGGCCGCCAATAGGGATAGGGCTGACGCCGCGACGCAGGAAACGCTGCAAGAAACCACGAACGTCACGCAGAACTTCTATGACAGCCGCGGCAATTTTGTCGAAGAGATGCGGTCGGCGGTACGAACCGGCGAGCTTGTGCCGGTGATTAGGGAAGCCTTGCAAGCCGCGGGGAGGGGGTAATATGGCATTCGGACGGCGTACGATGGGCATACGGCAGTATGACAGCCCGACAACGTCAGCGGTTGATATCGCGTTGCCGTCGTTTGGTTACGCCGTTGAGCTGCGCCTCGCCCTCGAAATCAAAAGATTCTCGCAGAGCGTCAAAAGCTTCGACAGCGGGGTCGAGTACGACCAACGCCGTTGCCCGTTCAAAATACAAGCGACAGAAAACCAAGTTTATCTTTTGAAAAACACCCTCGACCGCGAGCACCGTAACACTCATAGCAAGTTCGTCCTCACCCTCGCTAGGGGCAGCGGCTTTTTTCCTGCCGGTCCGGACAAGGGCGATAGCGGGGAGTTCGTCTTTTCATTTTTGGAAAACATCAATTTCTCCGCCATGAAGCTGAATCCGTATGGGCTGTTTGATGTTGAGTTCAAAATTCTAATCCATGAAGCGCCGAACCCCGCCGTGTCACTGGCAAAAAAAGACCTTGGCGGCAAATTCTCGTTTGGCAATGTCAAAGAACTCAGTGACCCGCAGATTAATCCTACGCAGGAGTTCGGCTCGAAGCGGCAGGCGACGCAAGGCGGCGAGGTGTTTACCACGTGGACGCCGACCGACGAATTCCACTCGGATTTAATCATTCGCACAACCACCGACAAGATGGCAGCGCTCGCGCAATACCTACAAGCGGTGCGGGGCAACACGTTCTCCGTTTACCCCGGGCGCAAGTACTGGATGTGGGGGGGGCAAGGATCGGAGTGGCAGGGTAGCGCGGGGGAGCGGGTGCGGCTACTTGACCCTAATTTTATCATGACGCACACAGGATTCAATTTGTGGACGGTGCCGGTTCAGCTTTGGCAGGAGGCTGAGCGTCGGGAGTTTGAACCGGTGGAGCCGCCGGAGCTCCTGCCGGAGCCAAGTGTCGACACGTTCACCGATGAACGCGATGGGCAGGTGTACCGCATAGTCAAAATGCCGGACGGCAGGTGGTGGATGGCGGAGAATCTGAACTACGATGTTGGCGATGGTTCGCGGGTTTATGACACCGACCCGTTGAACGCCGAAAAGTACGGGCGGCTGTACGACTGGGAGTCCGCGAAAAGGGCTGCGCCGGACGGTTGGCATTTACCAACGCGCACCGAATGGCAATCGCTTATTGATGCGTCGGGCGGAGATGCAATTGCGGGCAAAAAGCTCAAGGCCGCGACCGGGTGGGCTGGCGGCGGCAACGGCACCGATGACTACGGCTTTGCGGCTCTGCCGGGCGGATACTACGTCCCGCC
>JAIRUL010000277.1 GCA_031254445.1 Chitinispirillales bacterium | reverse complement strand
TAACCGATCACCGCGATGGTCTCGTTTTTAAGAGTCATGCGCGCTTTCGCAATGGTAAACTCCTTGCGAGTAACGACCTTCTCCTTCTTACCGCCAAATTCGATAACTGCCATACTGGTGCTCCTTATGTTTGTAGTTATTATTAAAAGGTTTTAATCTTTAAAGTCAAAATCAAAATCAACAGCTATTTCTTTGACTTTGCGAGCGCTACCGCCCCCGACCTCACCAGCTCCTTGATTCCGTAGGGCTTCAAAAGCGCCACAAAATCATCAACATGCTGCTGCGTACCTATTAGTTCAAGCGTTATCGAACCTGCGCCAACTGCGGCTACGCCAGCTTTAAAGAGGTTCGCGATGCCCACTATCTCGTTGCGGTTGCTCTTAGCCGCGTCTACGCGGACTATAAGCAGCTCGCGCTCGATAATCGGCTCCTCGTTGAAATCCACCACCTTTATCACGTCGACCAGTTTGTTGAGCTGCTTGACGATCTGCTCTAGGATGCCCTCGTCGCCGGTCACCGTGATCGTCATGCGCGAAACGTCCGGATCTTCGGTCTCGGCCACGGTTAAGGTCGAGATGTTGTAGCCGCGGCTCGAAAAGAGGCCGGCTATCCGCGACAGCGAACCGCTGTGGTTTTCCGTCAATATGCTTATCGTATGCGTACCCATGTTAATTAGCCCTCCAAAATTTCATCAAGTGATTTCCCCGCCGGAACCATCGGGAAGACGTTCTCCTCCGCCGCGACGGCGAACTCCATAACCGCCGGCCCGTCGGCCTCTATCCCCTTGCGCAACACCTGCTCGACATCCGCCGGTTTATCTGCGCGGAACGCCGCTATCCCGTAGCTCTGCGCCAAAGCGACAAAGTCGGGGATGTAGCTCTTCGTGCAAGCGCTCGGATTCGAACACGCCTCGCAGTCGCGCCCCTTGCGGAGGCAAGTCGAGCTGTAACGCTTGCCGTAGAACAAGTCCTGCCACTGGCGCACCATACCGAGGTAGCTGTTGTTCAGGATGATTACCTTGACCGGCACCTTGTTGATGGATATGGTCGCAAGCTCCTGGATGTTCATCTGTATCGACCCGTCGCCGGCGATGTTGAACACCGGGCAGCCGGGTTCCGCAAGCGCGGCGCCCATCGCCGCCGGCAGGCCGAAGCCCATCGTGCCGAGGCCGCCCGACGAAACGAGCGAGCGCGGCCTATCGAATATATAGTACTGCGCCGTCCACATCTGGTGCTGGCCGACCTCCGTGCAAACGATCGCGTTCCCGCCGGTCAACTCATAGAGCTTCTCGATAACGGCCTGCGGCTTTATCTCGGTGTCCGACGGCTGGTACACGAAGAGCTTCTTGCCTTTCCACTCCTTAACCGTATCGTTCCAAGCGTTGGCCTCGCGCGGCGCGACGATATTGTTGAGCGCCGTAAGGATGCTCTTCGCGTCGCCGACAACCGGCACGTCGACCTGCACTATCTTCGACACCGACGCCGGGTCGACGTCTATGTGTATCACCGCCGCGTTCGGCGCGAAGCGGGCGACGAACCCCGTGACGCGGTCGTCGAAGCGCGCGCCTATTGAGACAATCAAATCGCACTCCTGAAAGACGCGGTTGGCGCACTTCGCCCCGTGCATCCCGGGCATCCCTATAAATAAAGGATGGCTTCCGGGGAACGCCCCAAGCCCCATGAACGAGAGCGTAATCGGGATATTCGTCTTCTCGACAAGCTCCCTAAGCTCCGCGTGCGCCCCCGCCGCGATCACCCCGCCGCCGGCGAATATGAGAGGCTTGGCCGCTTTCGCGATCATCGCCGCCACCCTCTCTATCTGCTTGGGGTGCCCGTCGACCGTGGGCTTGTAGCCCCGTATCAAGACCTCCTTAGGGTACTCGTACTTCTCGTTCATCGCCCGCGCGATGTCTATCGGTATGTCCACAAGCACAGGCCCGGGCCGCCCGGTGCGCGCGATGTGGAACGCCTGCTTGAGCATGGTCGGCAGCTCGTGCACGTCTTTCACCAAAAAGTTGTGCTTCGTGATGGACCTGCTCACGCCGACGATGTCCGCCTCCTGAAAGGCGTCGGTGCCGAGGAGCGGCGAGGCGACCTGCCCCGTTATCGCCACGAGCGGTATCGAGTCCAAATAAGCCGTGGCCACGCCCGTCATGATGTTCATCGCCCCAGGCCCCGACGTGGCAATGCACACGCCGACCTCGCCCGTCGCCCGCGCGTAGCCGTCGGCGGCGTGCGCCGCCCCCTGCTCGTGCCGCGTCAGGATGAACGTGATCTCCTTCGTGTCGTAGAGCACGTCGAAAATGGGGATGACCGTCCCGCCCGGATACCCGAACGCAACCTTGACGCCCTCCCGAACCAAGGCGTCTACAACTATCTGCGCACCTGTCTTCTTCAAAACTTCCTCCGTATGCGCGTTAGCGCGTTAATTAGGTAGAGAATTAATAAATATAGTATATTACATTATTAATAGTCAAAATTTTATGTTTTAATGGCCACGGCAACAAAAAAGCCCGTTTCCCCTTTTGGGAGAAACAGGCTTGTTTATTCAGTTTATCAGTTTTTACCGCATACTGACGATCGATTAGCCTATATTCTCCCTCTCCTGCGCATAATAATAGCCACCACTACCCCCGCGCCTACAAGGACGGCGAGGACGATGGGCAGGACTACAGTGAGGTATAGGTTTTTTGTTCTCATAATAGTAAATCTACATTATGGGTTTATGGATGTCAAGAGATTTTTGTATTTTTTAAACAAAAAAGTCAAATTCTTTTAAAATCTTTTTTCAGACGAAGCCTACGGCTTCATAACGTGTGGCGCAGAGCCGCCACACAACGTCAAAATCAAAATCCGATACCCAAAAAAATTTAATTTTACCGGACAATTATGACAAACCAACTACGA
>JAIRUL010000267.1 GCA_031254445.1 Chitinispirillales bacterium | reverse complement strand
AAATACTGTTGAACGGCGTTGTGTTATTTTGTTAGAAGAGATACGTTATGCCGAGGCCCATGGACATAAGAGATGACTTTGAGGCGGTCTTGTCTTCGTCAAAGGGCTGATTTACATTGAAAACATACCTGAAATCAACGCCCAAATTCGGCAATATCATGTAGCCTACGCCGACCGCAATGCCGATGTCAACCGAAGCCCTTTCGTCAGACGCATCCTCTTCTTCCTTTTCGGTTTCCCCCAAATAGGTCATTTCGACTTTCGCTTTTGTGCTGAAAGGTATGTCTAACTGAATACCGCCCGTCACATAAAGAGGCACGTCCGCAATAGGCGCATATTGAACCAAAATGGGGATAGAGACGGCCATTTCATTAAAGCTCGCCTCCATTTTAGCCAGACCAAACAAATCCGTCGAATAGCTTCCCAATGTCCTATAGTAGAAGCTCACCTCCGGATTAAGGCTTAACTGCTCCGTAAATGCGTATTTCAGCGCCAGCCCGCCGCCAAAACCGAATCCCATGTCAAAGTCGGGGGCGCCGGTTTCATCAATAGAAAACATGTTCATCGACATCCCGGCGCGAACCCCGAACTGCAACCCCTGCGCATTAGCGGAACTGGCTATTCCCCCAGCTAAAACAACTGCCAAACAGCTTGCTACGATAAAGCGTTTCATGCAACACCTCCGTAAGGTTTGTGGTTATAGAATGGCTTTTTACAAAAAAACCATCCAATCGCCATATTAGACGCCCGCAATGCGCAAAATGTTACAAAAAAACGATGGTTTTGCGCATTTTTTCATATAGCCAATGTATAGCGTGCTTACTCTGCCATACATACAACATATAGACGCGATGTCTATCATAAAAAATAATACGTCACGCCGAGGCCGATGGACATAAGCGATGTCTCGTACCCCGCCTTGTTTTCGTCAAAGGGCTGCGTCAAGTTAGCGGCAAACCTGAAATCGGCGCCCAAGTCCGGCAATATCATGTAGCCAACCCCAAGCGCAAGGGCGAAATCAACCGAAGACCTATTTTTATTATCGTCCGACGAGGATTTTCCGGCATATGTATGTTTATACTTGCTGCCGAAAGGAATGTCTAATTGAACGCCGGCCGCTGCGTAAAAAGGCACGTCCGCAATGGGCGCGTATTGGGCTAATACGGGGATAGAGATTGCCATCTCCGGCATAGTGATTTTTTCCGATCCCATGCTATAGCCCCCAAGCGACCGATAGTAGAAACCCAACTCCGGGTTGACGCTCAGCTGCTCCGTAATGGGGTATTTTAACGCCGCCCCGCCGCCAAAGCCAAACCCCGCGTCGTATTCGCTGGGGCTGTCCGGCACGGAAAAAAAGTTCATCGCGCCGCCGGCGCGAGCCCCTACCCGCAACCCCTCCGCGTTAGCGGAAGCCATATAGCCATAGGCCAAAACAAATGATAGACAGCTTGCAACAATAAAGCGTTTCATGCGGCGCTCCAGGTTCGTTTGTGGTTTAGTTGAAATAATACGTTACGCCAAAGCCGACGATGGAGAGCGACGTTTTTTTGACGAAGCTGCCAAGGGTTGTTGAGCCAAGATCGGCAATATCGTTTACGTTAATCACATACCTAAAGTCAACGCCGAGGCTTGGCAGTATCATGTAGCCTGCGCCAAACGCAATTCCGAAGTCGGCAGAGGATCTCTCGTCCGCGCCTCCGTCGAAGTCCGCGATTACGTTAACTTCCCCGTCGGAATATGTCACTTCGTCTTTGTATTTCCACTTAGTGCTAAATGGCACCTCCAGCTGAATCCCGGCCGCCACGTAAAGGGGCACGGACGGAACCAGCGTAAGTTGGAGCATTACGGGCACGGAGACGGCCATCTCGTCAGCCGAAGCGCTCGTAATTTGGCGAAAATCTTCATCGTCGTAAACCTCCTCGGAGCTGCCCAGCGACCTATAGTAGAAGCTTGCCTCCGCGCTTACGCTAAGCTGCCCGGCAATGGCGTATTTCAGCGCTGGCCCGCCCCCAAAGCCAAGGCCCATATCAAAGTCGGGAACCGGAATAAACATCATAGCCGAGGCCATAGAAATGTTGTTCATCGTCATTCCTGCGCGAACCCCAATCTGCAACCCCTGAGCGTTAGCGGAATCGCCCCCGCCAGCCAAAATAACCGCCAAACAGCCTGCAACGAAAAATCGTTTCATGCGACAATCCCCTTCTTTGTGTTATGAATTGAACAGCATACGCAATATAGGGTTTTAATTAACAGCCTTAATAAAGCCAACTCCTTTGAAGTTGTCGGCATTAATCCATAATATAACGCATTATGCACATTAAGTCAATAGGTTTATGAAAAAATCCGCGCCCGCTAACATCAACCCCCGCTCCCTCCCTCTAATGCCCCCGCCGCCTTTTCCAGCATATCCGCCGCTTCGCGCGCCATGTCCGCCGCTGCCGTTGACGTTAATTCCGTTCTAAGCCGCACTTGTTGCGCGTCGTAGGCGACCTCAAATTCATAATTGTCCGCCGACTCGAAGACGCGCCTAATCCGCTCTTTCGCCGTTTTTTGGTCTCCGTCAATAAAGAGCGTAAGCGCGCCGTCTTTGGTTATCGCAACTTTCGCGCAACCGCATTGGCGTCCGAGGATTTTTAGCGTCATAAGCAGCGTGAGCGCCTTGACCGGCTCCGGCAGCGCGCCGAATCTATCTAGCAAGCCGCGCTCCATTTCCGCCAGCTCTTCCGTCGATCGCAAGGACGACATTTCTTGATATATGGCGATGCGCGTCTGCCCGTCGGCTATGAATTCGGTGGGGATGTACGCTTGCAGCGGAACCTCTAACCGCGTCTCCGGCAACGCCGGTTTCTTTTCGCCGCTGCCGCTAGTTACGTCCTTAATTTCGTCGACCGCCTCTTGCAATAGGCGGCAGTATAATTCAAAGCCTACGGCTGCGATGAATCCGTGCTGCCGCGTGCCTAAAATGTTCCCCGCGCCGCGTATCTCTAAGTCGCGCATGGCTATTTGAAAGCCGCTGCCGAGGTCGGTGTACTGTTCGAGCGCCTTTAGGCGTTTAAGCGAGTCCTCCTTGACTTGGGCGAACGGGGGGGTCAAAAAGAAAGCGTAGGCTTGCTCCGACGAGCGCCCCACCCGCCCTCGTAACTGGTACAGCTGCGACAGCCCGAGCGTATCCGCGCGGTTTACGATGATTGTGTTGACGTTTGGGATGTCAAGCCCGTTTTCTATTATCACCGTAGAGAGCAAAATATCGTACCGCCCCGCTATGAACTCTTTCATTATCGCCTCCAGCTCCGGCTCGTCCGTCTGCCCGTGCGCGCTTATCGCCTTTGCCCTTGGGACTAATGCCTCTAATTTATCCTGCAGCGCGGGGATGTTTTTTATCCTGTTGTTGACAAAGTAGACTTGTCCGCCCCTGTCAATCTCATCCTCGATCGCGTTCTTTACTAGTTCGTCGTGATACTCCGCGACTTTCGTCTCTATAGGCAGCCTATTGCGCGGCGGCGTCCCGATTATCGAGAGATCCCTCGCCCCGATGAGCGACATATGAAGCGTGCGCGGGATGGGCGTAGCGGTCAGCGACAGCACGTCAACAGTGTAGCGCAGCTGTTTCAACGCTTCTTTGTGGTTGACGCCGAACCTCTGCTCTTCGTCGATTATCAGCAGCCCTAGATTCTTGAACTTGACATCGGCGGATAAAATCCTGTGCGTCCCAATCAAGATGTCAACCCCGCCCGCCGCCGCCTTCTCAAGCGTAGCCTTAGCCTCTTTGCCCTTTTGAAACCGGCTTAGCGCCTCTATGCGCACCGGAAAGTTAGACATGCGCCCGGAGAATGTTGACAGATGCTGCGCGGCCAATATCGTCGTCGGCGCGAGTATAGCGACCTGATAGCCCGCCATCACCGCTTTGAACGCCGCGCGCATCGCGACCTCGGTTTTGCCGAATCCCACGTCGCCGCAGACGAGCCGGTCCATCGGCCTCGCCGACTCCATATCCGCCTTTACGTCCTTTATCGCGCTAAGCTGATCCGGCGTCTCCTCGTATATGAACGAGTCCTCAAACTCTTTCTGCCAAATATTGTCGGGCGCGAAACTTATCCCCTCCATGAAGCGGCGCTTGGCGTAGAGGTCTATAAGCTCCTGCGCCATCTCGCGCAGGCTCTCGCGGGTGCGCTCTTTTAATTTTTCCCAAGACGATGTGCCGAGCCTTGACAGAGTGGGGGCGAAACCCTCCTTGCCGACGTATTTTTGCACCTTGTGAAAGTCGTCTAAAGGCACGTAGACCTTGGCGTGGTCGGCGTAGATTATCACCATGCAATCGGATACGGTGTCTCCGGTTTTTACGCGCTCGACGCCTATGAAGCGGCCGATGCCGTGGTCTTCGTGGACGATGGTGTCTTGCGGCGAGAGCTGGTCGAAGCCGGTTAGCGGGATGCCGGCCTTCCGCTTCTTCGCCTTGACGGGGCGGTAGGGGCTGTTGAATATCTGCGACTCGGTGTAGACTAATAGCTTGATGTCGCCGCAGGCAAATCCGCTGTGAAGCGCCCCCGCGCAGACCTCCGCAAGCTGCGCCGCGTCGCCTAAGAGCTCGGTCATCCTCTCCGCGTGGCCCGCGCTTTGGCAGGCGATCACGCAGCGGTAGCCGAGGCCGGCGCGCTTGCGTATTTCGCTTACGATGGGGTCGAGCTCCTTTTGGAGCGGCGGCTGCGGCGCAAACGAGAGCGGGAACACCGCCGCGTCTTTGGGGCAGCCGATCGTATCGACAAAGACAGCGTCGTAGCATGAGAGTTCTTCGAGGATCGCCGCGTCGTCAAAGAGCAATTTATCCGGCGGCGACACAAGCGGCGCGAAGGCTTCGGGAACCCGCTCCAAGTGGTGCGCGTAATTATCGCGCGCCTCAGCGAGCCTGCGCTCTATCGGCACGATGTCGTCCCACGCCACGATTGCGTTATTCGGCAGGTAGTCTAAAAGGGAGGCGGATTCCATGTCAAACCAGTGCAGAAACCACTCGATCCCTTCGATGTCCCCGACCGTCTTCCACTGGTGCTCCAATTTGCGGATTGACGCCTCGCTTATCGGTTCGCCCCCCTCCTCCCCGCAGCGTTCGAGCATCCTCTCTATCGCCGCCTCTACCTGCCCGTCCGACACGCAAAACTCGCGCATCGGCATGATCTCTACCGACTTGTGCGACGCGACGCTCTTCTGCGTGAAGACGTCGAAGCTGCGTATGGACTCCACAGTGTCGCCCCAGAATTCGACGCGGTACGGGTTGTCGGCGAGAAAGGGGTAGACGTCCAAAATCCCGCCGCGGATGGAGAACGAGCCGAGGTCTGCGGTCTGGTTTTCGCGCCGGAAGCCGCCGCTCGAAAGCCACTTGGCGAGCGACTCGATGGGCGCCTCCGAGCCGGCGTCTAGGCGGATGACGGAGTTGAAGAGCCCGCGCCCGGGGGCGGTCCTCTGGAGCAGCGCCGCGGCTGGGGCGACGATAAGCTGCCGCCGGCCGCAAAGCAGCGCCGAGAGGACGCTAAAGCGCGCCTCGACGGTCGGCCCAAAGGGCGACTTCATGTTGTACGGAACGGCGTCGCGGGAGGGGAAGAGCGCGACGCCGCCCCCGCCGAGAATCGTCCGGCACTCCTCCGCAAGCCGCTCGGCGCGCTTGGCGTTTTCGGTTAGAACCAAGACGGACGTGCCGGATTGCCGATAGAGGTCGGCGGCGAAAAACGCGTCGCCGGAACCCGCCATCCCCTTGAATAGCGCGGACTTAGGGCGTTCCGAGCAATAACGCTCAAGGCTCGGGAAACGGACGCTTTCGAAGATATCGGATAGTTTTTTTATGTCCATAGCGCGCAAAAGACTGGGGTTGCTTGCGCAAAGTGGGGAATGAGCCAGGAAGGATTCGAACCTTCGACCCCCGCCTGAAAAGGGCGATACTCTACCGCTGAGTTACTGGCCCGCAATGTTTAGATTTTGGCTTTTGTTTTGACTTTGGCAAAACAATTACAGAATATATAAAATAATATAATGTATGGGGGAATGCAAGAAAAAAGTTATTTATCGGGGTAAAAATCAAAACTAGCGGCAAATCGCAAAAACTATTGACATAAGGGGCGGAAAATATTATTATAGAAAATAATTAGGAGGGCCGTATGGTAAATTTGGTAGAAGATATCCGGTCAATTTCGTATGTAAAATCTCACGCCGCCGAAGTTATGAAGCAGGTAGGGGAGAAGAGCAAACCTATGGTTATAACCCAAAACGGAGAGGCGAAAGCCGTTTTGATGGATGTGAAGCAGTATCAAAAAATGGTTGACACTGTAAATCTGCTGAAAATCTTGTCTATCGGAGAAAACGACATCAAGAACAACAGAATCTATACCCACGAGCAGATGCAAAAAAAAATAGCTTTGGCGTTGAGCTGAAAAATGAAGTATGAAATAATCTGGTCTTAGGACGCTGGAAACGAATTCCTCGAAATCATATCATACATAAAGCGCAATACCGGAAAAGCCGCCGCCGAGAAAA
>JAIRUL010000237.1 GCA_031254445.1 Chitinispirillales bacterium | reverse complement strand
ACCGCGCTGAACGCGGCCATGGCCGATTCCTGCGCCTCTTCACGCTGCCCGAAAACGTCGACGCCGAGAAAGTAGGGGCGAAGATGGCGAACGGGGTGCTGGAACTCAGCTTGCCTAAGAACAAAGCGGCGCAGCCGATAGAGGTTAAGATATCGTAGGCGCGTAGCGGGTAGCGCGTGGCGGTAAAAAAGTCAAAACCTTTAATGGCTTATGGGAGAATGGGTTTTCTGCAACTCCCGCGCCGAGGTTTACAGGGTAGGGGCGCGGGGGGCTTTTGCGCCGGCGTCGTAAAGGCGGGGGCAGCCCCGCCTTTACTTTGCAGCAACGCTTGGCGGTGTGTGGAGCGCTATGGCGAACATCAACGTCACATCACCAAATCCGATACCGCGCTCCGAACTTCGTTTATCAAATCTCTATTCGGCTTGCGTGCCGGCCAGGTGTAGTTCGATAGGAGCGCTAACCCGGCGTTTCTCGACCGATCGATAATCACCGCGCAGCCGGTGAAACCCGTCTTCCCGAATGTCAACGGCGTCCGCTTGGAGCCCATGTATTCCTGATTCAGCTCCCAGCCTAATCCGGTGCACGCGCCGCTTATGTGCGGGATTTGGTTGGTGTGCATGGACGCGATTATCTCTTCGCTAAACAGCCGCGTCCCCGCGGCTCTGCAGCCATCGCCATTGATGCCGCTGTTGATGCAATTACTACCGCTGACGCCGTCGCCCGCAGCCCCAATCACGCCGCCGCCAACCAGCATCCGAACATACTTCATAATGTCAACAATTGTCAAGAACAGGCCCGCCGAGCCTGGCGTCATAATCTTCTGCAGCGTCCACGCGCTCTCGTCGTGCACTTCGCCGCAGACGGCGCGGCCGCGCCACGGGTCTATCTCCGTGGGGACGCAGCGGCCCAGCGCGCCGCCGTCGACAAAAAACGTCGCGCCGCCCATCCCCAGCGGGCCGAAGAGCTCCTCCCGCGCAAGCTCGTGCAGGCGCTTTCCGCCCACCCGCTCCGCCACAAGCCCCAGAAGGATGCTCGTCGCGTTGGCGTAGCAAAACGCCTCCCCGGGCGCGCGCTTCATCCTCACGCTGAGGATAGCCCCGAGAAGCTCCTTTGGCGGCAGCTCCTTGCAGCCGGAGAGCCGGAAGTCGAAATCGAGCGTGTGCGTCAAAAGGTGCCTGACCCGGATCTCCCCCCTAAAATCGCCGCGGTACTCGGGGACGAAATCGACTAACCTGTCGTCAAGGCCGAGCCGCCCGCGGTCTACCATAAGCAGGGCCAAATTGCTTACGGGTATAGCCTTAGTGACCGAAGCGCAGTCAAAGAGCGAGCCCGTGGTAACGTCCGGCGCGCCGCCGCCGTAGGCATGCCGCCCAAGCGCAACAACGCGCTCCTCGCCCCCGACGACCCAGCCGAGCGCGCACCCGGGAAAAACCCCCCTCTCTATCGCCAAACGCAGGTAAGCGGCGATTTTGTCCTCATCCGGCATAGCGCTCCGCTCTCCGCGCCCCTGCGGGGCGCTTGTTTTAAAACAGTATCCTCCCCCGCCTCTTCTTTTGGGGGAGGATACTGATAGGTGGGGGCTTATCTATCGGGGCGTTACGGGGCAGAGCCCCGTCCCCAAAAGATTTTAAATAATTTGATTTTTATCTTTTGACTCCCACTAAAATACAATCCCGCCGCGCCATAATGTATATTTTCATGGGATGCATGCCCGAAACGCCTGACAACCAACGCTACTATTTAGGAGAATAACAAAAGATGTCGCTGACAAACGAAGAAAAAGGCTTGATCGAGGAGGCGCTGTCCGTGTACCTCCAGCTGGTCTCGCAGCAGCTCCCCCAGCAGCAGGTCGCGCAGGTCGCCGCCGTGGCGCAGGGGATAATAAACAAGCTGGACAGCCTGCACGCTGGCGGCGCGGACGGCGCGGCGGCGGGGAGGCCGGGCAACAAGCCGGCGGGGATCTCCGACGAGTGGTTCGACAACGTCTGCGCGTCGTGCGACATGCTTGGGGCTGGGGGGTGCGCGGACAAAGTCACGCTCAAATTCCCAGGGAAGTGCGATCCGATATTGCACTACGAGAGAAAGAAAGCCTGATGCCGAAGGCTGAAGGCTTTAAATTCTTTTAAATCTTTTTCAGACGAAGCCTACGGCTTCATAACGTGCGGCGCAGAGCCGCCACACAAAGTCAAAGTCAACATCAACATCAAAATCAAACAGCGCAAACAATAAAATAGCTCTTCTTGCCCTTCTGGAAAAGCAAATATTTATCATTCAAAAGCATACCCGAATTGATTGCAAATGCTGGATCGTCTACTTTTATTTTGTTGACCGATAGGCCGCCCTGCGTTATCATCCGCCTCGCTTCGCCTTTAGATGGGAATAGCTTGCCCTTTTCCGACACCAACTCGATTACTTGCACTCCGGCGTCTATGTCGGCGCGCGGCACTTGACACTGCGGGACTCCGTCGAAGACCAAGAGGAAATCGTTTTCGGAGAGGGACTTTAGCGTCTCCGTCGACCCCTTTCCAAAAAGTATCTCCGACGCGTCAATCGCCTTTTGGCACTCTTCGGCGGAGTGGACTCGCGCGGTTACGTCCGTTGCCAGCGCTTTTTGCATTATCCGCTCGTGCGGAGCCTCGGCGTGGGCGGTTTCTAAGGCCGTGATTTCCGGTTGGCTCAAAAGCGTGAAGAACCGCAGCAGCTTTGGGGCGTCTTCGTCGGTGCAGTTTAGCCAGTACTGGTAGAATTTGTACGGGCTCGTCATCTTGGGGTCGAGCCAGACGCTTTCGCCGCCCTCAGATTTGCCGAACTTCTTCCCGTCGGAGCGCGTTAAGAGCGGGCATGTCAGGGCGAACGCCTCGCCGCCGGACTTGCGGCGTATGAACTCCGCGCCGGTCGTGATGTTGCCCCACTGGTCGGAGCCGCCGAGCTGGAGCGCGCAGCCCCTATCGGTGTAGAGGCGGTAGAAGTCGTAGGCCTGCAGGAGCTGGTAGCTAAACTCCGTAAACGAAATCCCCTGATCCCAGCGCCCCTTCACCGAGTCCTTGGCGACCATGTAGTTCACGGTGATGTGCTTCCCCACCTCGCGCAAAAATTCGAGGATGGTAACGCCCTCGGTCCAGTCGTAGTTGTTGGCCATCTCCGCGCCGTTAGGCGCGCCGCCGAAGTCTAAAAATTTTTGCAGCTGAACGCGGATGGACTCGACGTTCGCCGCCACCGTCTCCGCAGAGAGCATATTGCGCTCCGCCGACTTCCCCGACGGGTCGCCGACCATCCCCGTGGCCCCCCCGACAAGCGCGATGGGTTTGTGCCCGCACCGCTGAAAATGCACAAGGAGCATGATGGGGATCATGTGCCCGATGTGCAGCGACCTGCCGGTGGGGTCAAACCCGATATAGCCGGAGAGCGCCCCCTCCGCCATCTTCTCCTCAAGCCCGGGGGTAACGTCGTGAATCATCCCGCGCCAGCGCAGCTCTTCAATAAAAGTCATAATGCCCCTCACGCCCAAAACGCGTTAACAATATGGTCGATCTTCCCTCTGTATATCCCAATCACATCTATCCTGCAAGCCCTCGCGGCAATCTTGCGCTCGTACATGTACCGCTTCGCCATTCCGGCAATAGTCCGCCGCTTTGACGGCGTGACCTTAAAGAGCGGGTTGCCGCGGGAGAGGCTGTCCGCCGCCTTCACCTCCACGAAGACAAGCGTCCCGTCGGGCGCGGTGGCGACAATGTCGAGCTCGCCGTGCTTCGTCCGGTAGTTGCGCGCCTCAATGGCGTACCCCCGCGCCAGCAGGTACTCAACCGCCCTGTCCTCGCCGATTCGGCCCTTCTCATGCGTATTCATGCCTTTACTATGCCACGCCCTATCCCCCACAAAATTATAGCGTCAACGCGCGCAGCGGACAGCTTGGCGTCGCTTGGAAGCACACGGGAGAGGGGTTAGCGAAAGGCGGGGCGCGTGGGATGCGGCCCGCCTTGCATAATATGCATCAACGGCGGCGCGGATGTCAAGCCCTTTCATTGCAATTTTTGCTCAAGGCTTCTGCGCCGCGTTTTTGGGGTAGGAGTAGTGGCCTATTATCTTCCATTCAAAGAGCCTATCGGCGTACACCTGCCCCCCGCCGATATTGTGGACTATCAGATGCCTGCCGTCCGGCTTTTTCGCCTCCTCCTCCGGCATCCTATCCGCGATTATGCCGATGTGCACTATGCCGCCGCTCAGGTTCCAGCAGACGATGTCGCCGGGCTTGTAATCCGACGGGTTGCCCGTAATCTTCAAGGCGTCCCCGTGGCGCGAGAAAAACTTCATCAGGTTAGGCACCCGCCTGTGGTCGATGTTCGCGTCGGGCCCGCGCCGCCCCCAATTCTGCGGGTACTTGTCGAAGTTCGCCCTCATGTCCTCGTGGACCAGCTTCTGCAAGTCGATCCCGATCTTCCTGTAAGCCCGTATGACGACGTCGGTGCAAACGCCCGTCCGGGGGTCAACGTCGCCGTTTGGGTAGGGTATTTTGACGTAGGCGGGGTCGTATACAATATCGGCGTCCACCACCTCGCTAGCCGCGGCGGCCAAGCGGGCGTTCTGCCCGAACGCCATCGGGGCGGTTAGCGCGAATAGAGTGGTTAGCGTGAGCAGGGCGAACTTTTTTGTCGTTATCATAACAAATCCGCTCGGACAGATCTTATGTGCCTATTAAGTTTAAGTTAATAAATCGGCATGCGCAAAATCAAAATCTTTTAAATCTTTTTCAGACGAAGCCGAAGCCTAAAAATCTTTTAAATCTTTTTCAGACGAAGCCGAAGCCTAAAAGTCTTTTAAATCTTTTTCAGACGAAGCCGAAGCCTAAAAGTCTTTTAAATCTTTTTCAGACGAAGCCTACGGCTTCATAACGTGTGGCGCAGAGCCGCCACACAAAGTCAAAGTCAACATCAACATCAAAACCATCCACACCGCCGCCTTTGACTTTGA
>JAIRUL010000155.1 GCA_031254445.1 Chitinispirillales bacterium | reverse complement strand
AGTCAAAGCCTCCGACGGCAAGCACTACGATATCCGCGACCCCAAGGTTGAGCTGGTGCTGCCCTCCATGGGCCGCTACGGCACCGAGGCGCTCGCCGCGATCTTCAGGAGTTTGGGCGTAAACACCATCGCGCTGCCCGTCGCCGACAAGGAGGTTTTAAGCCTAGGCAAGAAGAACTCCTCCTGCAAGGAGTGCGTGCCCTACATCGTTACCACCGGGTCGTTTTTGCAGTACGTGTGGGAGAAGAAGGCCGACCCCGACAAGATAACGCTCTTCTTCATGGCGACGAGCGACGGCCCGTGCCGCCTAGGCCAGTACTGCCGCGCGATCGCGCAGAACATAGAAAACCTCAAAATCCCGAACGCCGCGGTCTTCACGCTCACCGACAAAAACGGCTACGGCGGCATGGGCGCCGCAAGCCTGCTCAAGGGGTGGCAGAGCATAATAGTCTCCGACGTCTTCAGCGACATCCGCAGCATGCTCGCCGTGGCCGCGCGCGACAAGGAGCAGGCGCTGTCGACGCTTTAGGAGTGCTGGGGCGACCTGATAAAGTTCTTCGAGGGCAAAACGGGCGGCGGCATCATGAAAGCGATTGACAAAGTAGTGAAACGCCTCTCGAAGATACCCCTCAAAATCAAGCCGGAAGAGGTGCCGGTGGTCTCCGTAATAGGCGAGATATTCGTGCGTCGCGACGAGTTCTGCCGCAAGAACATCACCGACTACCTAGAAAACCGCGGCTTCGCGGCCAAGGTCGCCCCCATTAGCGAATTCCTCTGCTACAGCAACTACGTGCTCAACTCCAACCCGCCGGACATAGAGCAGACCCTAAAGGAGCGCATCCGCGTCCGCCTCACCTCGAAGCTGCAAGACTGGTGGGAGCGCAGGATAAAGACGGCCTTGGCGAAGTGCGGGCTCTACAAGTTCGAGATGGTCGAGGTGGAAAAAACGCTTGAAGCGTCCAAGCACCTGATAGACATAAGGCTCCGCGGCGAGGCGGTGCTGACGGTGGGGCTGGCGCTGCGGGAGATCCTGCACGACTCGTGCGGCGTGATATCGATAGGCCCTTTCGGCTGCATGCCGTCGCGCGTCTCGGAGGCCATCCTAAAAAAAGAGATGAACGTGGCCGGCAAGGCGCGGCTCCCCGGATGGGAGAAGAAAGCGCACGAATACGCGGATATCGGCGATTTCCCGTTTTTAGCCGTGGAAACGGACGGCAGCCCTTTCCCGCAGCTCATAGAGGCGAACCTCGAGGCGTTTGCCCTGCAGGCGGGGAGGCTGCACGAATTTCACCATTTTAGAAAAAACCGCTAATCCCCTTAAAAGAACCCGCCGATAAAAAAGGTGTAGGCGCTTCTTCCGGCAAACGGATTTGCCGGAAGAAGCGCCGAGGGCGGGCAGCAGGAGGCTGCCCACAACAAAACACCAAAACAAGGAGGGTTTTATGCGCATCAACCACAATCTCACCGCCATCAACACTCACCGCCAGATGGGCATCAGCGAGTTAGACGGCTCCAAGTCGATGGAGAAGCTTTCCAGCGGTTTCCGCATCAACCGCGCGGGCGACGACGCAGCCGGCCTCGCGATTTCAGAGAAAATGAGGGGCCAGGTTCGCGGCCTCAGCATGGCTTCGAAAAACTCGTCGGACACCATATCCCTGATACAGACCGCCGAAGGCGCCCTCGCCGAGACGCACGCCATCCTGCAGAGGATGCGCGAACTCTCCGTGCAGTCCGCCAACGACACGAACACCGACTCGGACCGCTCCGAGCTGCAGTCCGAAGTCAAGCAGCTCAAGGCCGAAGTCGACCGCATCGGCAACACGACCGAGTTCAACACGAAGAAGCTCCTCGAGGGCAGCGTCCGCGGCGTGGCGGAGGAGATCGTCGGCACGGCGCTCGTGAACAACAACTCCGGCGTCATCATCGACTCCAACAAGCAAATAGCGATGGCCAAGGCGGTTTCGAGCGACAAGAGCTGGATGTTCGACGGCGCGTACATGCTCGTCAAGACGAACCAGTCGTTCGACGTGGAAGGCCAGGCCGAGTTCCGCGCGTCGGACTTCAAGCTCGTCGGGCCGAACGGGCAGACGTACAACTTCGTGGACTACAACCCCTCCGGCGCGGAGTTCACCGCCGACGACCTCAACTCCATCCCCGACAACACCATCATCGCGAGCGGCACGCTCAGGATGAGCGAGGACACCACGCTGGAAGTGACCGTCACGGTCGGCTTCGACTTAGCGGACCCCCCCACGGCGTATACCAAGGACCAGGTCGAAATCCTCGGCAACAACAGCGTCCTAGGCAAAAACAGCACGGTTACCTTAGACGCCGACAAAGAGCTCACGCTCAGCGTCCAGGGCAAGACCCAGAGCGTGCAGTACGACGGCACGAACCTGAAAGTGAACGGCACGGTGGTCGCGGAGGAGCAGACCTACGTCCTAGACGACGGCACCGTCCTCCTGAACAACGGCGGCGGGCAGTTCGCGGTCGCGCAGGGCCACATCACCATCTACGGCGACACCGACGCCGCCGACGTCGGCGACTGGGAGATCGCGCAGGACAGCATCCTCGCGGCGGGCAGCTTAGTGCTGGCCGACACCGAGTTCGAGACCGGCACGATCATAATGAACAAAGACGCCACCGGCGCCGCCAAGGACCCGATCCCCGGCAGCATCAACTTCGGCAACGGCACGAAGGACACGCTCGGCACGCTCCCCGACAACATCCAGTTCTCCGCCAACCCCGAGGCCGGCCTCCCCGCCTCATACGACGGCATGGTCGTGGGCGAGAGCTTCACGTTCGTCTTCGCGGAGTACCAGGCCGCCTCCTCGAACTTAGCCGAGTCCCTGATGTCGCAAATCGGCGCGAACAGCGGCCAGACGACGTTCCTGTCGATAGGCGACATGCGCTGCAAGGCCTTGGGCATCGCCGGCGTCGACATCAGCACCAAGTGGGGCGCGGCGACGGCCATCGAGACGGTGAACAACGCCCTCGCGAAGGTCTCGCACCAGCGCAGCTCGCTCGGCGCCCTGCAAAACAGGCTCGAGCACACGATCAAGAACTTAGACACCGCCGCCGAAAACTTGCAGGCCGCCGAAAGCCGCATCCGCGACGTCGACATGGCCAAGGAAGTGATGGAGTTCACAAGGAACAACATCCTCCAGCAAGCCTCGCAGGCGATGCTCGCGCAAGCGAACCAGCAGCCGCAGAGCGTGCTGCAGCTGCTCAGGTAACGCGGCGGGGCAGATTACGGCGCGGAGCGGTTGGACGGAACGGGGCGCGGCGAAAGCCGCGACCCCTTTTTTTATTATCGACATAAAATTATATTATCTCAATGAGCCAAATCAACCGAACCGACCCAAACCGCATAAACCAAAGCCCCCTAGCCCGCGCCGCCCAATCCCTCCCCATATACGAGAAGCGCGCCGACATCATCTCCGCGCTAAAGGGGAATCAGGTGGTTGTCGTCGCCGGCCAGACCGGTTCGGGGAAGACCACGCAGTTGCCGCTCTTTTGCCTTGAGGCGGGGTTGGGGCGGCGGGGGCGGATCGGGTGCACGCAGCCTCGGCGGATTGCGGCCACGTCGATTGCGGCGCGCGTGGCGGCGCAGGTCGGCTGCCATGTGGGGGGGATGGTCGGGTACAAGATACGGTTTGCGGCTAAGGAGTCGGCAGATACCGTTGTCAAGTTTATGACGGACGGGATACTCCTATCCGAGGCGGAGCGCGACCGCGATTTTTTGCAGTACGACACGATAATCATCGACGAAGCGCACGAGCGCAGCCTCAACATCGACTTTCTGCTCGGGTACCTTAGGCGGCTGCTGCCGCGCCGGCCTAGCTTGCGGGTGATCATCTCTTCGGCTACTATAGACGCAAAGAGATTTTCCGAGTGTTTTAATAACGCGCCGATAATTGAAGTTTCCGGGCGGCTCTTCCCTATCGAGGTGCTGTATCGTATGCGCGACAGCGATGGGGGCGGCGCGGAGGAGGCGCATAACGGCGGAAAGGATGGCGGGCGGGCCGGCGGAAAGGACGGCGGCAGGGATGAGAACGCTTTTAATTACGTTGACGAAGCGGTTATAGCCGCAAACGATCTGCTCGACTACTACGGGCCCGGCGACATGCTCGTATTCATGCCTACCGAGAGGGACATCCGCGAGGCTTGCGAGAAGTTCAGCGGGTCGTTTCGGGGGCGCGATTTACAGATACTTCCGCTCTTTTCGCGTTTGACAAGGGCAGATCAGGAGGCTATATTCTCTCCATCCGATTTTACGCGGATAATCGTTTGCACCAATATCGCCGAGACCTCCATTACCGTTCCCAATATCCAGTACGTTGTGGACACCGGCCTAGCGCGCATATCGCGCTACGCGCCGCGGCTGCGCACCAACCGCCTCCCCATCGAGCCCATCAGCCGCGCGAGCGCGGATCAGCGCAAGGGGCGCTGCGGGCGCGTGCAGGACGGGGTGTGCGTGCGCCTCTATTCCGAGGAGGATTACCTGTCGCGCGAGGAGTTTACGCTGCCGGAGATTAAGCGCTCCAATCTCGCTGGGGTGATACTTACCATGGCCGCGCACAACATGGGGGCGATAGAAGACTTTCCGTTTATCGAACCGCCGTCAAAGCAGGCAATTACCGAGGGGTACTCGCAGCTTAAAGAGCTCGGAGCGCTTGACAAAGGGAAGAAGCTTACCCGGATGGGTTCCGAAATGGCAAAGCTGCCCTTTGACCCGCATATATCGCGGATGATTATCGCGGCGCGAAAAGAAAACGCCCTGCGCGAGGTAAAGATTATAGCCGCCGCGCTCTCCATCGTCGACCCGCGCGAGAGGCCGTTTGAGAAGCAGGCGGAGGCAGACGCAGTGCACGTTAAATTTGTTGACAGGGGGTCGGATTTTTTAACTTACATAAACCTTTGGGACGCATACGGAAACGAGTGGGACACGCTTAGGACGCACGGGGCTTTGAAGCGGTTTTGCAAGAACCATTTTTTATCCTTTACGCGGATGCGCGAGTGGCACGACGTGTATAGGCAGCTTGACGAGACGCTCGCCTACATGAAGGGGTACGACCCAAACGACGCCCCCGCGCCGCCCAACGCTATACACCGCTCCCTACTAACGGGGCTGCTCGCCAACTGCGCGTGCCTCGATAAAAACGGAAAGTACAAGGCGGCGGGCGGCAAGGAGGTGCTGATCTTCCCCGGATCCGCGCTTGCAAAGAAGAAGTGCGAGTGGATAATGTGCCACGAGATCGTGGAGACGAGCCGCGTCTTCGCGAGGACGGTCGCGGTGATAGAGCCCGCTTGGCTTGAGGAGCTGGCGGCTGACTTTTGCAAGCACACCTTTGAGGCCCCGTTTTTCGACGCCGAGAGCGGGTGCGTGCGCGCGATTGAGCGCGTTACCGTCTTCGGGCTTCCACTCGCGGTGAGGAAGAACGCGCTCTACAGCCGCGCGGAGCCGGAAACCGCTTCGGAGATTTTTATTCGTGACGGGTTAGTTGAGGAAAACCTCATCTGCCACCATCCTTTCTACAAGCACAACAAGGCGCTCAAGCAAAAGGCGCTGTCGCTTGAGGAGAAGCTGCGCTCGCGGAACTTTTTCCGCGGCGACGAGGCGCTCTTTGATTTTTACAAAGAACGGCTGCCGCTCGTCGCGTCTATACACGATTTGAACAAGGCGATAAAGTCGACCGGCGGCGATAAATTCCTGCACATGCTCGAAGAGGACATCTTAACATCGTCCGTCCCCGAAGAGGCGCACCATTTCCCCGACCATGTAAATATCGGCAACCAAAACTTTGCGCTGAAATACGCCTTCGACCCGGGCTCGGAAAACGACGGCGTAACGCTCGCGCTCCCGCAAAAAGTGCTGCCGTTTATAGCGGAAGAGACGCTCGGATGGCTGCTCCCCGCGCTGTGGCCGGCTAAGATAAAAAATTTATTGCAGCAGCTGCCCAAAAGCCAACGCAAAATATTCGTCCCCCTAGGCGAAGCGGCTGAAAAACTTGCGGCTGGCCTAGTATCGCCGCCGGCTACGCACGAATCGTTTTCCGCAGAGCTGTCGCGGGCGATAAAAAAGATTTTCGGCATTGATGTCCCCCCCGCGCTCCTAGACTCAAACAGGGCCGACGCGCACCTTGACCTTAAAATTGAGGTACGGGACGACAAGAACGATATCGTGGCAAGAGGCAGGAGCGGCGAAGTCTTCAAGCAGCTAAGCGGCGCGGCGCGGGAAGACGCGCCTACAGGCGCACAGATACCCGCAGGCAGCGCGGGGTCGCCGTGGGACGGGGCGTTCGCGTCGTACCGGAAATCGGGGCTTCTCGCCTGGCCAAGCGATAACCTAAGCGAGCCGCTTAACATCGGCGCACAGGAAGGCGGGCTCGCCGTGCGCGGGTATCCGGCACTAATACCTAATGACGATGGAATCGATAGCGGCGTTGACTTAGTCCTCTTTCCCTCAAAAACAAAGAGCGACGTAGCGCACCGGTGCGGGGTGCGCAGGCTTTTGGAACTTACGCTTATTAAGGACTTGTCTTGGGCGGAGAGGGATATGACATTATCAAAAGAGGCAAAAGTGATGTGCGCGCCTTTCGCTTCTGGGGACGTATTCAGGGAAAAGCTGTACGATATGGTCTGCGACTCGGTTTTGGATTTTGACGACACGCCGCGCGGCGAGGAGGCTTTTAACAAATTGACGGAGAAGATTAAGGAGTCGTTGCGCGGAATTGGGTTCCGTATCCTCTCAGTCTTTGAAGAATCTTTAATGATATTCACCGACGACGCTTCCAGATTGGCATCAGCGAAGAAAAAACTGCCGCCGGATATCGCTAAGGAGCTGGCGGACGCGCTCAATGGGTTTTTCAAGGATATTATCAACGGGCAAGCAACGCTCGACCTCTTTTGGCAATACCCGCGCTACCTTAGGGCCTTTGCGGTGATCATCGAAGAGGCGTCGTGCGAGCCGTTTAAGTATCGGCAGAAACGGGGGGAGGTCGATAGGTATGCGTCAATATATAAAAATATGTGTAAAAAAATCGTCCCGCCGGAAAATTCGCACAGTTATCAAAGGCAATTAAAAGAATTATCCATAATGATACGGGAATTTGAAATCAACCAGTTTGCGCAACATATAAAAACGCTGTATCCGGTGTCGGAGAAGCGGCTTGACAAAAAGGTTGAGGAGATGTATAGGCTTAATGCTCAATAAAATCAAAGGATAAAGGCCTTGCCCCATTTTATAGCTTCAGGATTTCTTCCACCGTGAGGTTGGTAAATTCCGCAATTTCGTTTATATCTTTGCCTTTGGCTTTCATCTTTTTTGCCATTGCAGCGCGTTCCTCAGCTCTGCCATTTACCTCGCCTTCAGCCCTACCTTCCGCTCTGCCCTCAGCTCTGCCCTCGGCTCTGCCCTCGGCTCTGCCCTCGGCTCTGCCTTCCGCCATGCCATCCCTCTTGTAGGTGTTCAGGATGCTCTCTTCGTTGGCCTTAACCTCCCTAAACCTCTCGTAGGCCTTGCGCTCGGCAGGCTCCATTTTCAGCATATCCAGCTTAACGCCGGCCTCTTGGATGCCGCTTGCGGTGAACTCGCTTTTTACCTTCGACGTTTTAAGGGTGTAAATCCATTCGTCGAACTTGTTTTGGATGTTTTCGTCGAACATCTTAGGCAAAATAAGGTAGTACTCGGGGTGGATGTCGGCGGCTGCGCCCGCAGGCGGGGTTGGCTGCGCGAACTGAATCAGCTCCTCGGTGTGGAGGCCCTTGAAACCGGCCATCTTCGCCAA
>JAIRUL010000148.1 GCA_031254445.1 Chitinispirillales bacterium | reverse complement strand
ATAGGCTTCGTCTGAAAAAGATTTAAAAGATTTTGATTTTAAAAGATTTAAAAGATTTAAAAGATTTTAAAGATTTTGACTATTTCCCGCCCAATAATTATTTTAATTACAAATATGCTAAAGTCGCGCCCGAAACCTGCCGATATAGCTAATAGGATTGAAAGGAGCCGACAGACCATGCAGATCAGTAAAATTTCACAGGCGATGCACAGCGAGCTGCGCAAAGTAGACGGTTCGCGCAAGCCGGAGAAAGAGCAGCCGACGGCGAAGGCCGTCAGCGCCGACCGCTCGGAGCTTTCCGCGGACGGGCAGAAGCAGCGCGAGATCAAGGGCGAGATGCAGATCATCTCTTCGATGGTCAAGGCGCAGCCCGACGTGAGGGCCGACAAGGTGGCCGAGGCCCGCACGAAGATCGGGATGGGCTTTTACAGCACCGAGGCGTTTGCGGAAAAGCTGGCGTCAAAGCTTGCCCAAACGTTCGCATAGCCAAAACGTAGGCTATCGAGCCTGCGGGCGGCGGGCTTAGGCTCCGCCGCCGCGCTTTTTGGCAGCGCTAGCGCTGTTTTCAGCGCCGCTTTCTTCGCTTTAGGGATTATTGCCGTTCGTTTTTCGGCCCTCCGCGTTGCTGACCCTGATGTATCTTCCGTTGAAATACGCGTTTCCCATCTCGCAGACCGCGCATTTGGCTTTCGACGCCTCGAGTTCGACGAAGCCGTAGCCGCGCGGGCGGTTTGTGCCTTTGTCGGCAACGAGGATTACCGAAAGGATGGGCCCGTACTTCTCGAAGAGGGCGCGCAGGTCGTGCGCGGTGGTTCTGTATGGCAAATTGCCGATGTATAGCTTTTGTTGCTGCGGCATAGCGGGTGCGTCCTTTTTTGGGGTTTGTCCCCTTAAACAATAGCAAACGCCGTGCCGCGCATCCATATAGCTAAATCTATATAGGAAATGCGGGATTAAATAGGCGGATGCGGCTAAACCGCTATCATTATGGGAATTATGGCAATTCTTTTGACAAAAATTCAAAATCCTTTGACTTTCCCCTGCGCAAAAGTTATTTTCCGTTAATCTATGGCACCGAACCCTCAAAACCCCCTAATCGTGCAGAGCAACAGCGCCGTTCTCCTAGAGGTGGACAACCCGCTCTTTGCCGAGGCGCGCAACGCCGTCGGCCAGTTCGCGCACTTAGACAAGAGCCCCGAGCACATCCACACGTACTCGATAACCCCGCTGTCGCTGTGGAACGCGGCGGCTTTGGGTTTGGCGGCTTCGGACGTGGAGGAGCGTTTAGAGCGGTACTCCAAGTACCCCTTGCCGCGCAACGTTGTCGACGACATCAAGGAGCTGATGGGGCGGTTTGGGAAGTTAGTCCTGGAGGGCGCGGACGGCGGGCTAGTGCTGCGCTCCGCCGACCCCGAGATGCTCCGCCAGCTCTGCCGCCACCCGCAGGTCGCGCCGCTCGTCGGGCAGTTCGCGGGCGAGAGCGGCGTGGCCGTCGCGCCGCGCCACCGCGGGCTTATAAAGCAGGTGCTCATCGGCCTCGGCTACCCTGCCCACGACCTAGCCGGGTATGTCGACGGAGACCCCCACGCGGTCTCCCTCCGCGACGCGATGCTTAGCGGCGCGCCGTTTGCGGTGCGCGGGTACCAACGGCAAGCGGCGGAAAGCTTCATAGGCAGCGTGAAGTCGCCCGGGGGCAGCGGCGTGGTGGTGTTGCCCTGCGGAGCGGGGAAGACGGTCGTCGGGATATACGCCATGAGCCTTCTCAAGCGCCGGACGCTGATACTTGTTACGAACGTCACCGCCGCGCACCAGTGGAAGCGGGAGATATTAGACAAGACCTCCCTGCGCGACGACGAGGTAGGGGAGTACAGCGGCGACGTCAAGGAGGTCCGCCCCGTCACGCTCGCGACGTACCAAATACTTACCTACCGCAAGTCTAAAGGCAGCGAATTCTTGCACTACGACATCTTCAACTCTCAGAACTGGGGGCTTATCATATACGACGAGGTCCACCTGCTCCCCGCGCCGGTCTTCAAGTTCACCGCCGACATTCAGGCGCGCCGCCGCCTCGGGCTGACCGCTACGCTTGTGCGGGAGGACGGCCTCGAGAACGACGTGTTTACGCTTATCGGCCCTAAGAAGTTCGATGTCCCGTGGAAAGACTTGGAGCGGCAGGGCTGGATCGCGACCGCTAAGTGCGTGGAGATTCGGGTGGATTTGCCGCAGGCGGAGAAGCTGCGCTACCTGTCGCTTACGCCCCGCCAGCAGATACGGCTCGCCTACGAGAACCCGAACAAGCTAATAGCGGCGAAAGAAATAGTCGATAGCCATAAGGGCGACAACATACTGATAATAGGCCAGTACATAACGCAGCTGGAACTCTTCGCTAAGGAGCTCGGCGCGCCGATAATCACCGGGTCGACGGCGAACAAGCGCAGGGACGAGCTCTACAAGCAGTTTAGGGACGGCGACGTCAAGGTGCTTGTGCTCTCGAAAGTTGGGAACTTCGCGATAGACCTGCCCGACGCAAACGTCGCGGTGCAGATATCGGGCTCGTTCGGCTCAAGGCAGGAGGAAGCCCAGCGCCTCGGCAGGATTCTGCGCCCCAAAAAGCGCGGCGAGCAAGCCGTGTTCTATTCCATCGTGACGCGGGAGTCGAAAGAGCTGGACTTCGCCATGAATAGGCAGCTGTTCTTGACGGAGCAGGGGTACTCGTACGATATTCGGTACTGCGAGGATGTTTGAGCCGCTTTCATTGCCCTCCGCCCTACCTCAGCCCCGCCTTGAAATTAAACGCCCCGCTCCCGGCCGCCCTAACCCCATCCTTGAACCCGCGCACAAGCTCGCTAACAAGGCCGTAGCCGCCGTCGCCGCCCGCGCCCGCCGGGTCGCCGTGGAAAGAGACGTCGATTAAGAAGTTCTCTATCCCGCTCTCCGATAGCCTCTTCCGCTTCGCGAACAGGCACACCGGCGCCCTAGGCAGCGTGTAGTAGAGGCCGTTCTTGGCGGCGACGAAAAATTCATTGCCGTGCGGGTCTACGGCCGTTGCGCCGGTATCAATGGCCGGCTTCATCCTCGAGACGAAAAGCGGGGGGGCGGAGTAGATGGGGAAGATTCCGAGTATTGGCGTAGGGGTTGATGATGGGGTTGATGCCAACATTGGCGCGGGCGCTGGTTTCGGCGCTGGTGCAGATGTCGATTGCCGGGTTGATGTCGGCGTTGATTTTCGCGTTGATGCAGATCCCGAATTTTGGGTTGATGCCGATACTGGATCGACCGAATTCCTTATGTTCAGGTATTCGTCCTCGTGCGAGAACACAAAGCCGCCTACGCCGCGGTCCGCCAGCTCCCTTTGCGCGAACCGGTTTAGGCAGTAAAGCTGCGAGCCGGCGGTTAGCGTTTCCGCGCCGGCGACTAACGGAAAGTGGCCGATGTTTGATATTGTGAATGAGCTTATGCCGGACGATAAACACTTTTTGACGACGCCGCGCCAGAAGGCGAGTTTTGGTTCCTCGATAAACGGCGGGAGGGCTATGGAGATGCGCGAGCGCCAAGCCTTTACGATGCTAGGGCTGTCGAGAAGCGATTCAAGTTCGCTTATGTCCGCATCGAAGATAAGATGTTCGCACGGCGTTGCGCTAATGGCGTCTAGCCAATAGAGTTTGTCGGCTTTGAACCATAGGATTGGTTTTGGATGGGGTAGGGGAGAGGGGTTGATGTTTGCGCTTTTGTTGGTTGATTGTGACGGTGATTTTGATGATGATGGCGCTTGCGATAGGCTATTTGCTATTTGCTTGGCTGCCGGGTATGTTGATTTTAGGTTGAAGCGGGGCGGTTTGGCGATGATGTTTTTTTGGTGATCATTGCCGCTATTGTTATTGTGCGATGATGATTTTTCCGCTTTGCCGATAAGGAATACGTCATCACCGGTATTGCATTCTATGGGTGATGATGTGGTGATTATTATGTGGCGGTTGCCGCCATCGCCCGATATTTGACACTTCGCGACTTTACATGGTATGCCCTCGAACCCGCTCTTCGGGTGGACGCGCAGGCGGTCGCCCTTGGCGATTGTCATTTCGTCGCCATCGTCAGTTTTGATACCGTCAAAATTGTTGACGCTATTAGAATTATTGATGCCGTTGATAT
>JAIRUL010000135.1 GCA_031254445.1 Chitinispirillales bacterium | reverse complement strand
AGTCAAAGGCGGCGGTGTGGATGGTTTTGATGTTGATGTTGACTTTGACTTTGTGTGGCGGCTCTGCGCCACACGTTATGAAGCCGTAGGCTTCGTCTGAAAAAGATTTAAAAGATTTTAAGGGTCGCCCCTACGATGGCATTATCGTAATGCAAAAAACAATCCATCCATAAATAATCCTCCCTTTTGGCTCTAAAACCATGGTTAGATTAATTATGAGGCAACGAATACGAACGGGCAAGTTCTTTTTTTTGCTTACTTACCCAGGGTTAGATTTAATTTGAGGCAATGCGCTTTCTTTTGGGGCCGACAAAAAAATGTATGAAAAGTTGTTTTTTTATAACTTTTTAGTTATATTATGGTAATAGGGGGATAATGCGGATTATGTTCGATGTGATTTTTTATGCGGATAAACACGGGTGGGAACCGGTGGGCAGCTATATCAACGAGCTTATATCCCGCACCGATAAGAGCAGCCGCGTAAAGCTACAAAAAATTTATGATTATGTAGAGTTCTTAAAGGAACACGGCAAGGGTGCCGGGGAGCCATATATAAAGCACATTGAGGGCGAGCTTTGGGAGCTAAGGCCAGCAAAGGATAGGATACTATTTGCTGCGTGGGATGGGCAGCGTTTTATACTGCTTCATCACTTTGTAAAGAAAACTCCAAAGACGCCTCGACGAGAAATCGACACTGCGAAACGCTATTTATCAGATTTCAAGAAAAGGAGTGCGCAATGACCAAAAAACCGATTAGCCCAGTAGGACGCAATTGGGACGATGCTATCCGAGGCGTGTTCACACATGAAGAAATTGCCGCTTCAAAATTGCGCGTAGCGATGATGATCCAATTTGCTAAAGCGAGAAACGAACAGGGCATCACCCAAAAGAAGCTTGAAGCGATGAGCGGAGTGAAACAGCCAATCATTGCTCGGATGGAGAGCGGAAGCACAAGCCCACGCTTAGATACTGTCCTAAAGGTGTTGGCACCGCTAGGCAAAACCCTAGGAATCGTGGATTTGCCGCAGAAGCGAACAAGGCGCGTTCGGAAGCCTATCGCGACATGACGGCGGCAGGAACCCGGCATTACCGTGATACCCGATGGTTATTTGACGTTGCCTATTACCATCATATATATTGATTCTTCTGTCGAATTTTCGTCAAATTACTAACTGAGGAGGACGCAGTGAGTATCAAAAATGCTTTGGGTCGAGTCGTCGTGGTTGCGCTGCCGGTCGCGATAACTGTTGTTATTTTGGCCGGGTGTAATAAAAATGTAACGGTAACGAAAGATACAACGGCAGCTGAAAGCGTAACGGCAACGAAAGATGTTGCAGTAACGGGAAATACGGCTGTTACTGCGGCTAAAACGGTTACGATAAACGGGTTGACGTGGATGACGCAAAACCTCAATATCGAAACGCAGAACAGCTGGTGCTACGATGACGACCCCGACGATTGCGCAACATACGGAAGGCTATACACGTGGGAAGCCGCAAAGAGCGCGTGCGCTAGCATGGGCGGCAATTGGCGGCTGTCGACCAATGAAGATTGGGATAATTTGGTTAAACATGCCGGTGGCAAAAATGTTGCTGGCAAGAAGCTCAAATCAAAACGCGGCTGGGAAGATGGCGGAAACGGTACGGACGATTACGGCTTTTCGGCGTTGCCCGGCGGCGGCGCTGCCGACGAGAGCTTCGGCAGCGCCGGCTACAGCGGCAACTGGTGGAGCGCTACGGCGGCTGGGCCAGATGGCGCGCTCTTTAGGAGCATACTCGACGAAGGCGACAGCGTGGAGACGTCCGCCTACTTTAGGGGTAGCGCCTTTTCGGCGCGGTGCGTCGCCCAGAACTAGGGGAGATTGCGCCAAAAAAGTGCAAAATTGGCGGTTTTGGTTCTTCCCGAATGTATATTACACTGTGAATGTCGTCCCGCCCCCGCAAACCCAACATTAACGCCGGAGCGTTTTTTGTGGCAATAGTATTAGACGGCAAGGCCTTGGCGCAGGGCACCGAGTCTTTCTTAAAGGAGCGCGTAGCCCGCTTCCAGTCCAAGGCCGGACGGCTGCCGCGCCTTGCAACCATCTTAGTCGGCGACGACCCCTCTTCGGCGACTTACGTGAAGATGAAGGGCAGCGCCTGCGCGCGCGTGGGGATGCTGTCGCTAAAGATAGAGATGGGGCGCGAGACCTCCACGGAGCAGCTGCTCAGGCAGATAAGGGCCCTAAACGAAGACTGCTCGACCGACGGGATATTGCTCCAGCACCCCGTCCCCCGCCAGATAGACGAGCGCGCGGCGTTCGAGGCGATAGCCTTAGCCAAGGACGTGGACGGCGTGACCTGCCTCGGCTTCGGGAGGATGTCCATGGGGCGCGACGCCTACGGCAGCGCGACGCCGGCGGGGATCATGCGGCTCTTGGGCCACTACGAAATCCCCGTGGAGGGGCGGCACGCCGTCGTCGTCGGCAGAAGCCCGATTTTGGGGAAGCCCATGGCGCTGATGCTCCTCAACCGGAACGCCACGGTTACTGTATGCCACTCGAAGACGCAGGGGCTGCCGGAGCTTGTGCGGCAGGGCGACATCGTAGTCGGCGCGGTCGGCAAGCCGGAGTTCATCCGCGCGGAGTGGATAAAAGAGGGGGCGGCGGTGATCGACGCCGGGTATCACGCCGGCGGCGTGGGGGACATCGATTTGAAGAACGCGTCGCTAAAAGCGGGCGCGTACACGCCGGTTCCCGGAGGGGTGGGGCCGATGACGATATCGACGCTGATACTGCAAACGGTCTGCGCCGCTGAGAAGTCGGCGGGATGCGAATTATAATGGCGGGGATGTTTTTGCCGGGTTGATTTGCATCACGGGATAAATATTAATATGAATGACAACAATTTTCGCTCCGCGTTCATTGCCCTCTTCGGCCGCCCCAACAGCGGAAAGTCCACGCTGATGAACACGGTGCTGCGGGAGCAGATTTCCATCGCCACCTCGCTGCCGCAGACGACGCGGCGGAATATTAGGGGCATCTACACGGCGGACGGGTTGCAGCTTGTGTTTGTCGACACGCCAGGAATGCACAAGGGGAAGCACGCGCTAAACGAGCTGATGCGGGAGCAGGCGGTGTCGGCGGTGAGTTCCGGTATGGATATCGTTTGTTACCTCGTAGACCTGTCGCGCGATTTCGGGGACGAGGAGAGCGACTGCGCGGAATGCGCGGCGGGCGCTGGGGTTCCGGTGCTGATTGCGTTTAACAAAGTTGACTTGTGCGACGACCCTGACGGCAAAGTCAATGCCTTTCTGTCAACATACAAACAATTTGAGCGATCACCGTATATAAAGTTGTCCGCCACTTCCGCGAGTTCTCAAAAAATATTTTTAGACGCCGTAGACCCAATGATAAAAGAGGGTCCAAGGTATTTTGACGAGGACGAATTGACCGACGCGAGCATGAGGACGATAGCCGCCGAGTTCATCCGCAAACAAATAATCCTAAACACCCGCGAGGAGGTTCCGCACGCGGTTTTTGTTGAGATAGAGTCGTACACGGAAACCGCCTCTAAGCACGAAATCGTCGCCGGGATACACGTCGAAACCATAGGCCAAAAGGGAATCATCATCGGCGCAAAAGGCGCGCTGATAGAAAAAATTAAAAAATTCGCGCGGAGAGACATAGAATCCCTAACCGGAACGCGCGCAACGCTAAAACTACACGTAAAAGTCACGCCAGGCTGGCGCGACAACGCGAATTTTTTAAAGATTATGCAATAAACGATTGTGTGTCAATTTACGCATGACATACCGCCTTTTGCGCGCATATGGGAGACGCACCGATTGTTTTGCCGTACCGCTTTTCGCGCCCCGTGGGCGCATGTGTTAAAAAGTGCCCTCCCCTAATTATGAGGGGAGGGCATTGACAGGAGGGGTGATTGTGCGTCGGGGCGTTACGGGGCAGAGCCCCGTCCCCAAAAGAATTTAAAGATTTTGAATTTAAGATTTTAAAGGCTTTAAAAAATTTGACTTTAAGGACAACGCCATGAAATACATCGGCCCGCACGTACACACCGCCGGCGGCGTGCACGCCGCCCCCGCCAACGCAAGCTCAGTCGGCGCGACCGGATTCGGCATCTTTACCAAGAACCAGCGGCAATGGAATTCCAGGCCGCTCGAAACGAACGTTATCGACGCGTTCAAAAAAAATATGGAACTTTACGGATACGAGCCAAAGGCCGTGCTAGTCCACGACAGTTACCTAATCAACATAGGCAACCCCGATAACGATAAGCGGTCGCGGTCAATCGACGCGCTTATCGACGAGGCCAAGCGCTGCGAGGCCCTTGGGCTTGCGCTGCTCAACATCCACCCCGGCAGCGGCGTGAACGCGATTGACGCAAGCGGGTGCGTAGCCATCATCGCCGAGTCGCTCAACGCCGTGCTTGACAAAACCAACGGTGTGACGATCGTGCTCGAGGCTACGGCGGGGCAGGGCAGCGGCGTGGGCGGGCGGTTCGAGGAACTGGCGGGGATTATCGACATCGTCGAAGACAAGGCGCGCGTCGGGGTGTGCATCGACACGTGCCATATCTTTGCCGCCGGGTATGATATTCGGGAGGCGGAGGGCTATTCGAGCGTAATGGCCGAGTTTGACCGCATCGTCGGGTTTAAGTATATCCGCGGATTGCACCTAAACGACGCGAAGAGCGCCCTCGGCAGCCGCCTTGACCGCCACGAATCTATCGGCAAGGGGCATATTGGCATAGGCGCGTTCAAATTGCTCATGGAGGACGCGAGGTTCGACGGGATTCCATGCGTTTTGGAGACGCCGAACGAGGAGGGGTGGGGGGAGGAAGTGGAGATGTTGAAAAAGATGGCTATAGGAAGATGATTTTTGTGGAAAGGGCAGCTGCGTGAAACCGGTGTCTTGGTATAAATCTCTGAGCGCGTCAAAGCGCCGCCGCGAGCGCGGTTGTTTTTTGATTGAGGGCGCGCGCGCGGTCGAGCAGGTGTTGACGTTTCACCGCCGCGCCGTCTGTGAATTGTTGTGCACCGATGACGCCGCGGCGCGGTACGAATCATCCCAAAACGCGTTGCCCGCCACGATTCCCACGCGGATAATCTCCGCCGCCAACATGAAATCCATCTGCGCCTCAAGCGCTCCGCAGGGGATCGCTGCGCTAGTGCAAATTCCCGACGGCGCCTACACGTCGAAAATTCCCGAGGCGTCAATTGCAGGCGAACGGGTTCTGCTCTTAGAGCACATCCAAGACCCGGGCAACGTAGGGGCGCTAATCCGCACGGCGGCGGCGTTTGGGGTCGGCGGGGCGATTATGAGCGGGCAGTGCGCCGACCCGTTCTCGCCTAAAGCCGTGCAGTCCTCCGCGGGGTCGGTGTTGTCGCTTTGGGTACGGAGGGCGGATGATTACTTGGCGATGGTTGACGAGCTGAGGATTCGCGGGTATAAATTGATTGCCGGCGACTTAAACGGTTCGGCGCCGCAAAACGCAAGCGGGGCCACCCCCCATATTTTAGCGCTCGGCAACGAGGGGGCTGGGTTGAGCGGCGAGCTTGCCAGCCGGTGCGATTACCGGATTCGCATTCCAATAATAGAGCGCGGCGCGGAGTCGCTGAACGTAGCGGCGGCGGGGGCGATATTTATGTTTATGTTGAGGCCGCAGCCAAGCGGTTAGCTAGCGTTAGCGCCAATGCAAAAAAGCGGGCGCGCCGATCCGCCCTTGCGGTGGGCGTTTATTTCTAAATATCGAGCGCTGTCACGCGTCCCCGTCTACGGGAAAAGGCCCCGTATCCGGCGGCTGCGCCCAAAACTCCGGGCTGTCCGCCGTGGCTAGCGTTACCCGGCTCTTCCCGCCTTTTTTGGAGGCGTACATCGCGAGGTCCGCCCGGCGCACCAGCGTTTTTTCGTCGTCGTCCACGGTAGCCTCGGCTATGCCTATAGAGAGGCTCGTCTCGCCGAATCTGAACGCGCAGAACTGCTTTTGTATGCGCTCGGCGGCGACCTTGGCTTGATCCATGCCGGTGTCGGGGAGGGTGACCACGAACTCGTCGCCGCCGTACCTGAAGCCGGCGTCTACGTCTTTTCTTATGCAGGCGGTTATCACCTGGCCAAGCGATTTTAGGACGTTGTCGCCCATTTGGTGGCCTTCGGCGTCGTTGTACTCTTTGAATTTGTCTATGTCTAAATAGATAATGGAGAGCTTTCTTTCGGCGTGGCGCTTGAGCCTCGAAAGCTCGCTCTTTAAGGCATTGTAGAAGTGGCGGCAGTTGTAGAGGTCGGTTAGGTCGTCGGTGATGGCTAAACGGTTCAGCTGGTCGCTCTTCCTCTTCAGCTGCTCCTCTAAGTACTTCTTCTCGGTGATGTCTTGCGCGGTGACGACGTACCCGCCGTCCCTCATCTTCGAGACGCACATGTTGACCACGATTGTCCTGCCGGCCTTGGTCTTCATGGGGACTTCGCCGCTGGCGGATCTCACGCTATTTTTGTTGGACAAGTGCATTTTGTCTTTGTCGGCGGAGTTGACAAAAAGGATTTCAAACGGCTTCCCAAGAATTTCCTCTTGGCTGTACCCTAAGTGGCTCTGCGCTCCGGTGTTGAATTTGAAGATCAGGTAGTCTGTGTCGAGCGAGATGATGATGTCGGAGGTGTCTTGCAGTATGCTCTCGAAGTACTTGGTCGTATTCTGGAAGCGCCGGAAGAGGACGCGGTTTTTGCTGATGTTTGTTTGGTCGCCCGCAATCTGTTTGCCGATGGAGGCGGCGAAAAACGCGTTCCAAAGCGCTACCGCGCAGCCGAGCGCGATGGCGCTGTATTTGTTTAGGGGCAGCAGGAGCGCTGCGCCGGCTATTAGCGCGTTCACGCCCACAAGGGCAAAGGCCAGCGCCGTGCTCAACGCCTTGCCCTCTGAGACGGATATCCTCCACCGTTGCAGGAGTTTCCCGAGTTCGGGGATATGTTTAAAAAACAGCATGGCTTTCAGACTCTTGTTTTTTGTTGCGCCGCTGCGCGGCGTTGCGGGCCGTACGCACTGTATTTATTTAATAATATAATAGTGCAGCTTGGCTGTCAAGTTAAAAGATTAAAAATGTTGGTTTCGGCCCCAAAGCCGGTTAGTTGCCGATTTCTATTGACTTTTCTACCGCGGCAAGGTATTTTTGTCGGTTGGGCGCTTTGGCGCCAATCAACAACATACCGCTTAGGATTTGCCATGCCCGGCACCCAGTACGCAGCCGCCGCCTCGCTCGCCCTGCTCTCGGCTATTATCGCCTGGGCCGCTATCCCCCTCATTTTGCGCACGAAGATAGCGGCCGCGCTCGCCGACACGCCCGACCACCGCAAGGTGCACTCCGCCCCCGTCCCGCGGGTCGGGGGGATCGCCATTATCGCCGCCACGCTTGCCGCAGCTCTAGCTTGGCGCGCGCTTTCGCCGAGAATCGGGGCCGCCCCCATTCCAAGCGGGGCGCTTTTCTCCATCCTTACCGCCGCCGCAGGCATCGGGGCGCTCGGCCTTTTGGACGACTCGCGCATCGTGAACGTCCGCGTGCCGCACAAGCTCATGGCGGCCGCCGCGCTCGCCGCCGTTACGGTCTTCGCCTTCGGCGCCTCCCCGGGCGAAATCTCTGTTTTCGGCCTCTTTGCCGTCCCGGAGCTCGCGGGCAAGCTGCTCGCCGCGCTGTGGATAATGGCCCTCATAAACGCCTACAACTTGGTCGACGGCCTAGACGGCTTCGCCGGCACCGTCTCCATCCTCTCGCTTGCCGGCATAGCGGCGGTGTCGCACATCGCGGGGTGCCACGCCTACGCCGCGCTGAGCCTCTTCGCAGCCGGCGCGGCGGCCGGGTTCATGGTGCACAACGCGCCGCCCGCCAAGGTCTTCATGGGCGACACCGGCTCCTGCTTCTTAGGCTACATGATAGCCCTCCTCACCATCGGCGCAGCGTCCCCTATGGGCGATACCGGAAAGGTCCCGGCCGTAATGCCGCTTTTAATCGGCGTGCCCATATTAGAGGTGGCGATAACGATCCTGCGCCGCTACATCGGCGCGGAGCGGAAAGGCGTCAGGCGCACCCTAAAGTTCATAGTAACCGCCGACAGCCTCCACCTCCACCACCGCTTCCTCCTTAAAGGCTTCTCGCACTTAGACGCCTGCGTCCTAATAGGAACCCTGAGCGCGACAATCGTCGGCTGCGCCGTCTGCGCCGCGCTCGCCCCCCTATCCAGCCTCCCCTACATAGCGGCCTACGCCGCCATCCCCATAACCGCCTGCCTATGCAATTTAGGCTTCGCCGGCCCGCTAAAATTCTTGACAGCCCGCAACCCGGCGCCGCAGCCTAAACAAGAACCCCCCCGAAACATAAAGCTGGCCGGAAAGAGGCGGCGGGCGATAGAGAGCAGATATTTCTATACATATTTGTTGATACAGATAGGTTTGTCGCTGCCGGTCTTCGCGCTGTTGATTTACTTGACGCTATGGCCTGAGGCCGTAGGCCGAAAGCTTTAAAGGCTTTGGTTTTAGCCCTGCGCATATTCAAAGCAAGGCATAAAGCTAAGTTTGTGCAAATTAGCCAAATGCAACATATCAATCCGATTCCGCACCGCCGCATCCTCGCAGGCTCCGGTGCGGATGTACTTGTCCAGTACCTCGTAGGTGAAACCCAAGTTCTCTTCGTCCGATTTCCCCGACAGCCCGTCTTCCGGCACCTTGTTGACGATGTGTTCCGGCAGGCCGAGTTCCCTGCCCAGCGCCCTGACCTCCGTGACGGTGATTTGCGCCAACGGGCTGAAATCCCCGGCGCTGTCGCCGAATTTGGTGGAGTAGCCTACCCAGTCTTCGCTGAGGTTGCATGTGTTCGCGACGCGCCCGTTCACGGTCGCCGCGACGGCGTAGAGGGCCGCCATCCTGATCCGCGCGGGGGTGTTGACTAAGGCCGCGCTGCCCGGCGCAAGGCCGGATTCGTTTATGGACGCGAAGAGCGCGTCCGTGCTCTCCTTTATGTTGACCACGTAGTGCTTGATGCCGAGGCGCGCGACGACCTCCCGCGAGACGCCGATGTCGTACTGCTCGCCGCGCGGCATGAGGACGCCCACCACCCGATTCGCGCCGAGCGCCTCCACGCAGAGGGCGGCGGTGGCGGAGCTGTCTTTGCCGCCGCTGATACCTACTACGGCGGTACAATTTTTTCCGCTTTTGTCAATAGTGTCGCGGATCCACCGCACGATGTCGTTTTTCGTTTTCTTGGCGTCGAACATGATTTTGCGCCTCCTTGCTGTTGATGCATACCATGCTATTGATATATATCATTATCGATACATATCGCTATCAGTATAATCTCCCCCAGCGGCTAATACCTCGCGTCCGCAAACTCCACCCACCCGCCGGAGCTTACGAGCGCGTCGTCGAACTGCGATAGGGCAAACGGGACGACTAACTTGCCGCCCGCGAAAGAGAATGTGAGCGTCTTTCCCGCCACGTCAACGCCGCACTCTACCGCGCCCTTGTCTTTGAGGGAAAAAATCTGGGCTATTTGGTCTGCGGGGAGCTCTATCGCCAACATGCCGCCGTTGAACATGTTTTGGCGGAAGATGCGCGCGTAGCTCTCGGCTATCACGCAGGTGATGTCGTTCACCTCTAGCGCCCACGGGGCGTGCTCGCGCGACGAGCCGCAGCCGAAGTTGGCGCGCGTCACAACGACCTTTGCGCGGCCGCGCCAAGGGGCGGACGGGGACGCGGCGAAGCCGTCTAGCTTTAGGTCTTCGAGGAGATAGGGCTTGAGCGCTTCCTTTTTGACTTCGGTCAGGTACTTGGCCGGGATGATCTCGTCGGTGTTTATGTCGGGGCGATCTAAAAAGAGGACGGGGCCGCCGAATGCTTTCATGTTTTTATTCTCCTTATTTTAGTCTTTTAATCTTTTAAATCTTTTTCAGACGAAGCCTACGGCTTCATAACGTGTGGCGCAGAGCCGCCACACAAAGTCAAAGTCAAAATCAACATCAACATCAACGTCAACACATATATTCCCTCGGATCAACCAGCCTCCCTGCGATTCCGCTGGCGGCGGCGCTGGCGGGGGAGGCTAGGTGGACCATGCCGCCTTTGCCCATGCGGCCGTTGAAGTTGCGGTTGGTGGTGGAGACGCAAACTTCGCCTTCGGCTAGAACCCCGGTTGACATGCCGAGGCAGGCGCCGCAGGTTGGGTTGGCTACGCAGTAGCCGGCGTCCATGAACGTTGCCAGAATGCCCTCCTCCATCGCTTGGCGGTAGACGGCGGGCGTCGCAGGGCTCACTATGCCGCGGACGCCGCCGGCTAACTTTTTCCCCTTGGCGACGGCGGCGGCGATCCTCAGGTCGGAGAGGCGGCCGTTTGTGCAGGAGCCTATGTAGACCTGATCGATTTTCACGTCGCCAAGCTCCTTGATCTTCTTGACCTGATCGGGCTTGTAGCCTACCGTGGCGACGGGCTCGAGCGCCGATACGTCTACGGATATAACTTTATCGTAGGAGGCGTCGGCATCCGAGCGCCACTTCGCGAAATCGTCGGCGGCTGCGCCGACATCATTATTATATTCGGGCGAGATAAACGGCCAAAGGTACTCCGCGGTCACCTTGTCCGGCATGCACAGCCCGCTTGTCCCGCCGGCCTCTATCGCCATGTTGCAGAGGGTCATGCGCTCCTCCATCGACATCGCGTCCACCGCCGGGCCGCGGAACTCGATGACGCGGTCGGTCGCGCCGTTTACGGTGAGCAGGCGGACGGCCTCCAAGATAACGTCCTTCGCGTAAACGCCCTTGGGCAGCTTTCCATCCACGTCAACGCGAACGCTCTGCGGCGGGCGGAAAGCGCAGACGCCCTTGAGGATGCCGACCTCGAGGTCGGTCGTCCCCACGCCCGCGGCGAACGCGCCGAACGCGCCGTGCGTGCAGGTGTGGCTGTCGCCCATGATAACCGTGTTGCCCGGGCGGATGAAACCTTTCTCGGGAAACAACGCGTGGCAGACGCCGTTATGCCCGACGTCGAAGAAATCTTTTATGCCGTGCCGACGCGCCCACTCCCGCAAAATCTTAGCCTGCGCCGCGCTCTTGGAGTCTTTAGACGGCGTAACATGGTCGATAACCGCCTTGACCTTGGACGCGTCGAAGACGCGATCCTTCCCGCGCCACTCAAGGTCGGCGATGGCGACAGGCGTGGTAATCTCATGGCACATCACCACATCCAGCGACAGCACAGCCGTCCCCTCAAACGGCTCGTCAACCCGGTGCGCGTCAAAAATTTTCTCGGTTATCGTCTTCCCCATGCTGCCCGCCCATCCTTTCTTTTCCCCACGCCCCCCCTAAAAGGGCTGTTTTTGACGGAATGGGGGTACAAACAAAAATAATATATGGAGAGGGCAGGGTAAAGCCAAAAAGTTAATTTTTTTATACGGAAGCAGCGGTTGCAATCTTTTAACGCTGCCCTTGACACCCGCGCCGCGAAATACTATTTTCATCCTAACCTCTCAGGTATCAACACACCTACGAATATTGATACCCCACCGCCTTACGGTGAAATCTCGTCGTACCAATAGCATCAATGCCATTTAAGAAAAAGGGCGGGATGGCAAGCCCCTCCCCTACGATTTCACCCATTTCGTCCCCGCCGAACGCGGGAAGAAAGGAACATTTTATTATTATGGGCATCAACGAAAAAATCAACGAACCCCCGAAAGCCCACCCCGACCGCAAGGCCGACCCCGCGCAGTTCTCCCTTAACCGGGAGTTCAAAGACAGCATATTCCGGTGCGTCTTCGGCAATGAAAAAGAGGCCCTCGAACTCTACAACGCCCTAGCCGGCACACACTACGCCCCCGGCAC
>JAIRUL010000132.1 GCA_031254445.1 Chitinispirillales bacterium | reverse complement strand
AGTCAAAGGCGGCGGTGTGGATGGTTTTGATGTTGATGTTGACTTTGACTTTGTGTGGCGGCTCTGCGCCACACGTTATGAAGCCGTAGGCTTCGTCTGAAAAAGATTTAAAAGATTTTGACTTTGATGTTTTAAAGGCTCTAAAGGCTCTAAAGGCTTTGATTATTGAACGCTATCATATCTCACCCCCGCCTGCAGCGCTTTCCCCTTGATTACCGCTAGCTCGCTCACGGTGCAAATCCAAAAGCCTTTTTGGCGCAGGCCGTCGATCATCGCGGGTATCGCGGCGACTGTGTTTGGCGCGGTGTTCGGTTCGTGGCAGTTTATTATCCCGCCGTCCGCGGCGTTATTGGCAACGTTGCTCGCGATCGCCGCCGAGCTGATTCCGCTTTGGTAATCATTGCTCCAAATGCTCACGCCGATAATCGCAAGGCCCAGCTGCGTGCATACCGCCGTCAGGTTGTTCCCGTAATCAACGTTAGGCGCGCGGAAGAGCTTGACCTCTTTGCCCGTTATGCCCGCTATAGCCGCCGACGCCGCGGTGAGGCTTGCGCTTATGGTGTTCGCCGCCGTGTTGCCGCCGAGCCCGCTGTAGCCGTCGGAGTGGTTCGCAAGCTCGTGCCCGGCGTCGTAGATCGCCTTGGCTTGGGTTTGGTTGCTACGGATGTTTTGCCCGATTAAAAAGAACGTCGCCTTCACCTTCTTCTCCGCGAGCGCGGTAAGCAAATTCCCGGTTTGCTGGCAAGGCCCGTCGTCGAAAGAGAGCGCCACGTACTTGCCGGGCTTCGACGCATAGCCAAATAACGCCCAATTCTTATCAATATAGTCGAGTATGCTGTCCTTAGGGCTCATTGCCGGTTTCGGCGGGATGGCTGCCGTGTCGGGCGGGGGCGGAACGGTCGCCGTGTCCGGCTGGACGGTAGCCGTATCGGGCGGAATTATAGCCGAATCCGGCGGCGCGATAATCGTATCGGGCTGGGTGGTTGCCGTGTCCGGCTGGACGGTAGCCGTATCGGGCGGAGCTATAGCCGAATCCGGCGGAATAATGCCGGAATCAGGCGGGGCAACGCCCGTCGAGTCGCCGCCGTCCGGCGGATTGGCGTTCGCGGGATTATCGTTGCATCCCGACAGAACGATAACGATGAAAAACAATATCGCCACCACCGCCACGTAAAACGCGGTAACCTTCCTCATAACGCCTCCCGTGTTGAAATAAAACGCTGTTTGCCGTGTGGCCTTACGCTATACGAGAGTACGCACAAAGAGGGGTAGATATTATAATTCTAAATGGATGAATGTCGCAAGCAGGCTCAAAATTCGCGCCGCATAGCCGCTATAGGCTATGTTTGCGGCTACGCGTTGTTCCTTACATACTCGTCAATGCTGTCGACTATGAACGCCGGGCTCGTTGTGTGCAGCGCCTCCCAGCAGTCTACTATGAACCTGACAGCGCCCGTCTCACGTAGGTAGCCGTATGCCTCGTGCCTGCTCATGCCTTTCACGTCCTTGTAAAGCTCAACGCAGGACGCCAAGAACCATACCCGGCCCTCCGGCCTTATTATATTCACATCTGCTCCTCGGGATAGGTGATTTTCCCTGTTGTCAACTCTTCCTCCAGCAAGTCGTAAAGAAGGGGATAGCCAAGCCGCCACACCTTAGTCCCCTCGTCCTCCAAGTCCCTATATAACCGAGACCCGTAAAGCGCCGCCGCCGCCTCCTCCAAACTCGCCTTGCGGTTTTCCATGAACAGCCGAAGTATCCCGGGCGTTATCACCGCAATCACGAGGTGGATGTTTCCTTGAGTCGGGGACGCCATAGCCTATACCTCGTACGCCCTGGTAAAAGTTAGCAGAGAGAGCGCTCGCTCGGTCTTTAGGCAAATCTGGTCGGCAAGATTGCTCGCTTTAAGCGCGACCAACGCGGCCTCCTCGCTCATAAGCCCGCCTATATACAGCTGGATTGTCGGCATCACGGTATCGTTCGCCACAGCGCCGCGCACCATGTCGTAAGCGTTCCCCCGATAAACCCTAAGCCTATTTTCCGCGACAAAACCGAGCCACGCGGCATCCGCGGAGTCGAACCTGCGAATAGCGAGCGCCCCCTCCGCAGCGTCCATATCGAACTCATAAACGCCAACGATAGCTGCCCCGCTCTTCCTGCGCTTAACTACAAGTTCGGAAAATCTAACCGCTTGCCCCTCGCTAGTGGTCAGATAGAACCCCGCCCCAAAGTCAAGCCCCCGCGACGGCTCAATCAGGCGCGGCTCGCCGACCGCAAGGTTGCTGCCGTGGTATAAAAGCATTGTATTGACGCCTCTACGGTATAATATATATGATTTTATTAAAAAACCGCAAAACGCCGATCGCCAAAATCACAGCCTCTCAAGCAGCGTCAGCAAGTATCCGTACACCCTGTTGTATGATTTCAAATTCATCCCCTCGTTTGGCGTGTGGATGCCTTCCATGTCCGGGCCGATTGACACCATGTCCGCGTCGGGCATTTTGTTGGCGAATATCGAACACTCGACCGCGGCGTGCTGCAGGCCGGCTAGCATCGGCTCCTCGCCGCCGTAGTACTCCCTGAAGACCTCGGCCATCTTGTCCCTAAGCGGCGAGTCTATCTTGTAGTGCCAGTAGGGGATATCCGCAGCTTTCATAAGGGCGGTGGTTGGGATGTTGATAGGGATTAGCACATCTGGGTTGGCATAGTCGTCCGCGCTGCCGATCACGAACACTTTCTCGGTCACCATGTCTAAATTGATGAGCCTAAGTCCCGTAAGCAGCGTAACGTCGAATTTGTCTGCGCCAAGCAGCCCCCACTCTTCTTCCGTGGTTAGCAAGGCCTCGATTGGCGGATGCGAAAGGCCGCTTGCGGCGAGTACCGCCAATATCATGGATACCCCGCTCCCGTTGTCCGCGCCGAGCGTCGTGCGCTTTTGCGCTGTGATCCAGCCGTCGCCGGTTATAACGGGGATGATCGGGTCTTTGTCAAAATCGTGTTCAACGCCCTCGTCTTTCCTGCAAACCATATCCATGTGCGCTTGCAGTATAACCGGCGGCTCATTCTCGCGCCCGCGGGTACCGCTCTTTTTGATGAGCACGTTGAGCGCTTCGTCTTGCAGTACTTCGAGGCTGAGCAAGCGGCCGAATGCGGCTAGGTAATTGCTCGCGCGTAACTCATCGCCGCTGCAGCGCGGGATTGCCGATATGTCTACGAAGTATTGGTAAGCGGTTGGGGTGTTTGGGGTTGGCTCGACGTGTTCTATGCAGGATAAGAATAATGCTAGTAGTAACGTACATAGCGCGGGCGGCATATATTTATTTTTATTCTGATGTTTCGACATAAACATAATAAAAAATCCTTTTAATCTTTTAATCTTTTAATCTTTTAATCTTTTAAAATCAAAATCTTTTTCAGACGAAGCCTACGGCTTCATAACGTGTGGCGCAGAGCCGCCACACAA
>JAIRUL010000122.1 GCA_031254445.1 Chitinispirillales bacterium | reverse complement strand
GCCGCGGATTTTGGCGGCGGCAGGGCGTTCGACTGGATCATGCGCACCGATGGCGACGACAGCGACATTGTGGGGCAGTTTCGCAACGACAAGGGCGACGGCCACTCGGTTCGCTGCGTTAGCGGGCGCTTGCCGCCCCGTTCGCCCAGTGTCCCGGCAGACCCGACCGCCGCCTTAGCGGGCGGGCGCGCGGGCTAGGCGCGGTTTTCCGGCATCGGGCCGGCGGGCGGGTTGCGGGTTGTCAGTTTTCCCGGGCCAATTCCCAAAATAATAAAAAATTACGTTGCATTGGTATGCCATATACTATATTAACATATTGGGCGGCGCCGGAGTCTGTACCTATCCCGCGTTGGCCCGATGCGGTTCAAATTAACATAAACACGTTATTAGGAGGCCCCGTATGCCCCAGAGCATGCCGGTACTGACGGAGTTGACGCCCGAGCTAGACGCTTTCATCGCTGAGTGGAAGGACAAGCCGGGCAACCTCATTATGGTCTTGCACAAGGTCCAGCAGGTCTACAAGTTCATCCCCCGCGACGTGGCGCTCACGGTCTCCAAGAAGCTGGAGGTGCCGCTGGCCAAGATCTACGGGGTGATGACGTTTTACCACTACTTTAAGCTAGAGAAGCCGGGCGACCACCAGATCTCGGTGTGCATGGGGACGGCCTGCTACCTAAAAGGCGGCGACGACCTGCTAAAGGAGCTAGAGGAGCAGCTAGGCGTTGGGGTCAACGCCACGACCCCGGACGGCAAGTTTTCGATCCAAGCGGTGCGCTGCGTAGGCTGTTGCGGCCTAGCCCCCGTCATAACCATAGACGGCGAGGTCTACGGCAGCCTAAAAGTGGCAAGGATCCCGGAGATCCTTGAGAAGTATAAGTAAAAGGATTTTGATTTTGACGTTGACTTTGATGTTGACTTTGACTTTGTGTGGCGGCTGTGCGCCACACGTTATGAAGCCGTAGGCTTCGTCTGAATATTAAAGAATTTGATTTTAAAAGACTAAAAGATTATTGACTTGTATTATGACCACAAAAGCCGCATCCATAGTCGAACCCTCGCGCTCGTCGCTCATGACCCTTGAGATCATCTTCAAGCTCAAGGTGCGCGACGTCATGACCGCGGCCGAAAAGCTAATCACCGCATCCCGCGCCGACACGCTGCGGCACGTGCAGAAGCTCATGCAGGAGTACCACATCTCCGGCGTGCCCATAGCCGAGGATGGCCGCCTCTTCGGCCTCGTGAGCGTGGACAACATCCTCCGCGCCCTCGACTTCGGGTACATCGAGGACACCGTCGAGGGCCGGATGACGCGCAACCTCATCGTCTTGGACGCCGATATGCCGCTCACGTTCGCCCTGTCGTGGTTCGAACGCTACAAGTTCGGGCGCTTTCCGGTTCTTGACAAAAACGAAAAGCTCGTGGGCATCGTCACCGCCGGCGACGTCATGAACAAAATCCTCTTCGAGATGAACAAAGAGGTCAACAAGATGGAGACCGACAGCGCCCCGGCGCCAAGCGCGCCGGTAGCCGCCGCGAGCGGGCGGTACTATCGGGAGTTCGCCATAAAAAAATTCGACTTCGAAAAAGGCGGCAGCGCGTCAAACGAAATCAGGCGCGTCCTAAAAGAACGCAGCCTGAACCCAAAGCTGATACGCAGGGTCGCCATCGCAAGCTACGAGCTAGAGATAAACCTAGTCGCGCACTCCGACGGCGGAAAACTGTCGTGCTACATCGGCGACGACAAAATCGAGATTATAGCCAAAGACACGGGCCCCGGGATACCGGATGTTGATTTGGCCATGGAGGAGGGGTTCTCCACGGCGACCGACTGGATAAGGAGCTTAGGCTTCGGAGCGGGCCTAGGGCTGCCGAACGTCAAGCGCGCGTCGGACAGCTTTGATATCCGGTCGCAAATAGGCCTTGGAACGATTGTTAAAGCTACGGTGTTTTTAGAGGAAGGCGCATTTAAATCGGTGCAGGAAAACGACGCCTTGGATAGGCGCTAATGCGCTTTTGACGTTTGCCATAGCGCCCCTCAAGCCGCCAAGGGTTGCTGCTAAGTAAAGGCGTGGCTGGCCACACCTTTACGAACGTTGCGTTATGCCCCCCGCACCCCTACCACGCCAACACGCGACCGATGATTTGCAGCACGCCCCATTCTCCCATAATAGGCTTTGACTTTAACATCACCGTATAAGCTCAACGCACTTGTCCAATATCTCTTTCAGATCGTCAAACGGCAATATGTTTCTCGTTTCCGCAACGTTTGCCCACTGCGGCTCCCGATTAGGTTCGCCCGGATTTTCTGTAGAAATGTATTTGGCGGCGTAGTATCTTACTCTATATAATTTGTTTTTGTAGGTAAACTCGCGCAGGCCGCAATAACCTACGATTTCACCGGCCATGCCGCCCTCTTCAAGCAGCTCGCGGGCGGCGGTTTCTTCGGCGGCCTCGCCCTCTTCCATGTGACCCTTGGGGAAGATGCGCTGGTTGGGAAAGGTCTTTGAACGCACCGTTAGGATTTGGGGCTCGCCGTTTTGGGCTATGCGGTACAGCACGGCGCCGGCCTGTTCTACTATGCGCATTGGGGTTGCTTGTTCGTTCATATTGCATATCTCCGTGTTGATGAAAGTCAAAAGATTAAAATCAAAGCCTTTTAAATCTTTTGGGGACGGGGCTCTGCCCCGTAACGCCCCGATACATTAGCCCCCCTATCAATATCCCCCCGCATAAAGATGCGGGGGGATACTTTTTAAAACAGGTACGTCAAAACCTATCGTTATTCAGCAGCTTTTCAGCCATCTCAATCTGCGCCCTAACGCTATCCGTCCCGGTCCCTCCGGCGATGGTGCGGGCATTTACGGCTTGCTCCCATGAGTAGAGTGTTGATACATCATCCCCGAACATCTCTGAAAACTCACGCAATTTTTCTAGCGGAACATCCGTCAATTTTACATCCGCCTCAACGCAGTATCCCACAAGGCGGCCTATCGCTTTGTGCGCTTGACGGAAAGGCATACCTTTGCGAACCAAGTAGTCGGCCATATCTGTGGCAAGCAGGAACGGATCCAAATCCTGCCTGATTTTATCCTTCCGAATAGTCAACGTCTCTATAACCCGCGCGAATACGTTTATAACCATCTCTATGTTTCGCACGCTGTCAAACAGAGGTTCCTTGTCCTCTTGCAAATCCTTGAAGTACGCGAGGCCAAGCCCTTTGAGCGTCGTAGCCATCCGCACGTAGTTGCCTATTAGCCTACCGCTCTTGCCGCGAATAAGCTCCAGCGAATCGGGGTTTTTCTTCTGCGGCATCATGCTGGAACCGGTCGACCACGCGTCGTCGAGCTCGACGAAAGCGAACTCTTTCGACGACCAGATGATCAGATCCTCCGCGTAGCGGCTCAGGTGGATGCCTACGGAGGCGAAAGCTGAGAGCGACTCGAGGATGAAGTCGCGCGAGGCGACCATGTCTATGCTGTTCGCCGATACGGACGAAAAACCGAGCTCTGCGGCTATCGCCCCCCTGTCCACCGGAAAGCCGCTGCCGGCGATCGCGCCGGAGCCGAGCGGGAGGATGTCGGCGGAAGCCGCCGCGTGGGCGACGCGGGACTTTTCGCGCTCTAAGATGGAGAAGAGCGACATCCAGTAGTGCGACAGCAGGATCGGCTGCGCCTGCTGCAAATGCGTGTATCCTGGGGCTATCACCCCCAAGTCCGACTTTGCCCGCCCGACAACGGCCCTCTGCAGCTCCACGAGCGACCCAGCGACGGCGGAGAGCGCCTTTTTCGCGTACAGCCGCGTGTCGGTTATCACCTGATCGTTGCGCGACCGCCCCGTGTGCAGCCTCTCCCCCGCCTCGCCGACCCGCTCAACAAGCAGCCGCTCCACGGCCATGTGGATATCCTCGTCGGAGTTGAGAAACTCAATACGCCCGTTTCTATGGTCATCAAGTATAGATTTCAACCCCGAAACCACACGCTCGCGCTCCGCCGCGCCGAAAACCCCGGCCTTCTCTAAGGCGTTGGCCCACGCGACGCTCCCGCAAATATCCTCCTCGATAAGCGCCATATCAAAAGGCAGCGAGTTATTAAACGCCTCCATCAGCGCGTCGGTGCCCTTAGAAAAACGCCCGTCCCACATTTTCATGCTTTTTCGACCCTGTTTGATTAATTGGCGCCCTTAACGATAAGGCGGCCCCCGCCCACGCCGTCCGCATCCGCATCCCCGCCCAATTTTCTTTTATCACATACAAATATACATTACGGGCGGGCGTTTTGCGGTGTGGATTTGCGGCTTGGTTTCGCAGTCACTTGCCGCCCCAATCCCGCACACAGCGAACCGAATAGCCGTCGCCTTTTACGGCGGTCCCCTCGACTATCTTGACGGCATCGTGGTGCAGGTACTGCGCATACGCGTAGCTAGTCCCGAACTCTGCCGCGCTCGTTGTCCCAAACTCCGTCGCGCTCCAATAATAGCCGTAGTTGCCGGCGCCGTGGTATTCGCCGTAGGAGTAGTGAAGCCCGCCCGGCAGAGCCGAAAACTCGAAACTGTCGGAACCGTTGCCGCTTGCGCCTTTATTGTCGTTCCACCCCGTTTTTGATTTCAACTTTGCGCCGGCAACCTTTTTTTCCCCCCGTCGCGTTAACCAAATTCTCCCACTCGGCATTAGCCGGCAAATGCCATCCGTTAGGGCAAGCCGTCACCGCTGCGCTCCAAGCATACAGCCTGCCGTACTTCGCGCAGTTGAAAGCCGCGTCGCCGTAACACCAGCTATCTTTTGTTGCGATATTCAGATTTTCCGCCATCCATATTAAATCGCCTATCTTGACCGAGCGGTAATCCGCTTCGCTATGCGCTTGATTCGTTTCGGCCGGCTGCGCCGGAGCTGTATATGCGGCAGCCGCAGTGGGCGCTTCCGGCGCAGCCTGATTCGCAGACGCCGCCGCGCCTGAAATCGGGGCGGTATTTTGAGCAACGCCGAGCAATAGCGCCGCAACGCGATCGGAGAGCGCAGCGAAGTCGGCCATTGTTTTCAGCGGACCCGAGGCCAGCCCCGACGCGATAACCTCAACGCTCTCGACATTCATTATGCGAGCCGATATCTGGCTCGCGCCGAACGCATCTAGTATTTCCCCTACGCAAACAAAGTCCGCCCCGGCCTGCCGCCCAAGTTCGCTAATTTGGTTGTCGTCAATCGCGCCGCTCCTTTGCGCAATCATCTCTTTTGCGACCTGATCCAAAAATGCGTCGGAGCGTTCTATCGTGTTGTATTTCCCGCTGCTTACAAGCGCGTGCGTTATCCTCGTGCTAAACGCCTTATTTTCATCGGGGGTTTTGCCGCCGGTTACGTACACGGCAACTTTGGGCAAAGGCCCGCTTGCCGCCGCCGCAGCGCGCTCAGGGTTCGCTTCGCCGCCGCCTTGGGGCCGATCGCCGGCATCCGCCACCGCTTCCCCGGCGGTTTCCGCGCCTAGCTCGCCGGCGGCGCTTTTATGCGGAGCAGCGCAAGAGATAAGCCCGGCTAGTAAGGCTATCGAAACGAAAATCAATATTTTCTTCATAAATCCTCCCTTTCGCGCCGCGCCATTGCTTTTTAAGTAATTTACTGCAACGGGCTGGAGCAAATCAAGCGTTTATAGAAATTACTTTTTTTGCCCGCTATCCTGAAC
>JAIRUL010000111.1 GCA_031254445.1 Chitinispirillales bacterium | reverse complement strand
CGTCAAAGTCAAAGGCGGCGGTGTGGATGGTTTTGATGTTGACTTTGACTTTGTGTGGCGGCTCTGCGCCACACGTTATGAAGCCGTAGGCTTCGTCTGAAAAAGATTTAAAAGATTTTGACTTTAACTTTGATTTTCGCCCCGCGCCAATATATATTTATTATCTTAACTATCTTAAATCTTTTTGATTATCTCGACATGCGAGTTAAATTCTATTTGCCTTAACCCCATTAAGGAGGTGTGATAAAGCTATGGCCAGGGTCTTCAACTTTTCAGCCGGGCCGTCTATGCTGCCTGAGGACGTTCTCAGTAAAGCTGCGGCGGAGATGCTAGATTATCAAGGCACGGGGACGTCGGTGATGGAGATGAGCCACCGCTCGAACGCTTTCATCGCCATAGCCAAGGACGCCGAGGCGCTCCTGCGCGAGCTGATGGAGATACCGGATAGCTACAAGGTGCTCTTCCTTCAAGGCGGCGCTTCCACCCAGTTCGCCATGGCGCCGCTCAACCTTATGGGCAGGAACGGCAGCAAAAAAGCCGACTTCGTCAATACCGGGATGTGGTCCAAAAAGGCCATAAGCGAGGCTAAAAAGTTCGGCGCGGTAAACGTCGTCGCCTCCTCCGAAGACAAGAACTTCAACTACATTCCGGCGCTAACGAAGGAGATGTTCGACCCGCAGGCGGCCTATGCGCACATCACCACCAACAATACGATTTTCGGCACGCGCTACCGGGAGCTGCCGGACACCGGAAGCGTGCCGCTCGTCGCCGACATGTCGTCCAACATCCTCTCCGAGAGGTACGACGTGGCAAAGTTCGGCCTAATCTACGCCGGGGCGCAGAAGAACATCGGCCCTGCGGGCGTGACAGTGGCGATAATCCGCGAAGACCTCTTAGGCATGGAGCTCGACATCACGCCGACGATGCTCGGATACAAGATCCACGCAGACAACGAGTCTATGTACAACACCCCGCCCTGCTACCCGCTGTACGTGTCGAAACTCGTCTTCGAGTGGCTGAAAAAGAAGGGCGGCGTCACGGCGATGCAGAAGATAAACGAAGAGAAGGCGGGGATGCTCTACGGCTTCTTGGATAGCTCCAAGATTTTCAAAGGCACCGTCGAGCCCAAATACCGCTCGCTGATGAACATCCCGTTCGTCCTGCCGACAGAAGAGCTAAACGGCTCTTTCATAAAGCAAGCGACGGCCGCGGGCTTCATCAACCTAAAAGGCCACAGGTCGGTGGGCGGGATGAGGGCGAGCATCTATAACGCTATGCCTGTAGAGGGCGTTGAGAAGCTAGTTGAGTTTATGAAAGAGTTTGAAGGGAAGAACGGGTAATTATATCAATAACTAAAAAGGAGGACTGCCGCAGTGTACAAAATACAAACCCTAAACAAGATAAGCCCCATCGGCCTCGACCTCTTTCCGCGCGACCGCTACGAAGTTGCGCCCGAGGCCGCTAACCCCGACGCCATCGTGCTGCGCAGCTTCGCGATGCACGACATGGAGATCCCCGCGTCTGTGAAGTCCGTAGCGCGCGCCGGAGCCGGCGTAAACAATATCCCCGTTGACAAATGCACAGACATGGGCGTTGTCGTCTTCAACACCCCCGGCGCAAACGCCAACGGCGTGAAAGAGCTCGCGCTCGCGGGGCTCCTGATGTCTTCCCGCAGCTTAGTGGCCGGCATCGCCTGGGCTAAGAGCCTTGCCGGCAAGGGCGAGGAGGTAGGCAAGCTCGTTGAAAAAGGCAAGAGCAACTTCGCCGGCCCCGAACTGAGCGGCAAGCGCCTCGGCGTCATAGGCCTCGGCGCCATAGGCGTGATGGTGGCCAACGACGCGCTGGGGCTCGGCATGGAGGTCATGGGCTACGACCCGTTCATCTCGGTAGACGCCGCGTGGCGCCTCTCCCGCAACGTCAAGCACGCCAAGAGCCTCGAATCTATAGTCTCCGAGTGCGACTACATCTCGCTGCACGTGCCGCTCACCGACAAGACCAAGGGCATGTTCAATAAGGAGCGCTTCGCCATAATGAAAAAAGGCGCGCGCCTCCTAAACTTCGCCCGCGGCGCGCTGGTAAACAACGACGACCTAACGTCCGCGCTAGCCGACGGGACTGTAGGCGTCTACGTCACCGACTTCCCGGACGACGCCCTGCTCAAACTAGACAATGTGCTCCCCTTCCCGCACTTAGGCGCGTCCACGCCCGAAGCGGAAGACAACTGCGCGGTAATGGCCGTAAACCAGACGCGCGACTTCCTAGAAAACGGAAACATCAAAAACTCCGTAAACTACCCCGACTGCGAACTCGACTTCCATACGCCGACGCGCATAGTCATAGCCAACAAAAACATCCCAAACATGATAGGCCAAATCACCGGCGCGCTAGCCGCGGAGAAAGTGAACATCTCCGACATGCTGAACAAACACAAGGGATACCTAGCCTACAACATAATAGACATCAACGGGGAGCTGCTTGACGAAACGGTAAACGTGATACGTAGAATCGAGGGGGTTATTATGGCGAGGGTTATACGGAAGTAGGCGTTGGTTTTGACGTGCCGCTTTTCGCGCCCCGCGGGCGCATGTGTTAAAACTGTATCCTCCCCCGCCTCTTCCTTGGGGGGAGGATGCTTAATTTTACATCCCCCCTCCCGCCTCGCCGCTCTCCTCCCAAGCCTTATCCAGCTTCCTATAGATTGTGGACAGCGACACCCCCAGCGCCTCGCTTGCCTTAAACTTGTCGCCGCCGAAGTGTTCGAGCGCGCGCCGCAGGTGCGCCCTTTCAAGGTCGCTTAGGTTCCAGCCGCTCGCAGGCGGCGCCGCGCCTTTCGCCTGCCCCGCGGCAATAGGCGGCGCGTTTTCCGGCGATATTATATCCGAGATGTGCTCAAGCGCCAGCGCGTTTCCCTGGGCGTATGCAAGCGCCTTTTCTAAACCGTTTCGCAACTGCCGGATATTGCCCGGCCACGGGTACGCCGCCAAGCGGTTTGCAATCTCGCCGCTTAAAGGCGCGGCGTATCCAAGGCCGTCCAACAAGTGGCGGAGCAGCCCGTGGAAGTCGCCTTTGCGCTCCCTAAGCGGCGGCACGGTTATGGGGAAAGCGTTTATGCGGTAGAAGAGGTCTTCGCGGAAAGCGCCGGCGGCCACCGCGGCGCGGAGATCGCGGTTTGTGGCGCAGATCAGCCTGAAGTCGCTCCTGCGAAAGCTGCCTTCGCCTACGCGCCTGAATATCTTCTCCTCTATGACCTTGAGCAGCAGGCTCTGCACATCCGGAGCCATATCGCCGATCTCGTCTAAGAAGAGGGTGCCGCCGTCGGCCTCCTCAATGAGGCCGGCCCGCTCGCCGACCGAACCTGTGAACGCCCCCTTGGCGTAGCCGAAGAGCTCGCTTTTGAGCAAATCCCCCCGCAGCCCCGAGCAGTTGACGTCAACAAACGCATTGCCCTTACGGGCGCCGCCGTCGTGTATCAGCCGAGCTAACGCGCTCTTGCCGGTGCCGGTCTCGCCCAAAATGAGCACCGCGCAGCCGGCCTTCGCGGCAACGCCGATATTTGCTTTTACTTTTTGAACTACGGGGCTAACGCCAAAATACAGTTGGTCGCTTAGAGTATCACATACGTTCATTCGTCCTCAAACCGCCTCTTTAATTCCGAGTAAATAGATACTGTTCGCGGCGGCATGCGGGTTTGTCCGCCGTAAATCACGTGTTGAAAATACATTATGCGCATTTACTGCGTATGGTTTTTTTGGTGGCATGCGTAAATATTTTTCCGCGCCATAACGCGCGCCTCGCATATCCATAGCCTTTTGGGGCGGGCGCAGATTTACAAAAAATATTTGCGCCCCCATTCTTTGGGAAAGCGGCTTTTTGTTCACGCGCCGCGGCGGCTCACTCCCCCCACTTCATCTCCCCGATGACGTCAAAATATTCCCTGATCGCAGAGCGGTACTCCTCGGGGAAGTTGTCTTCAAACGCCCGTTTGCGCAGGAGGTGGAAGCTGTCGGCCTGCGAGGAAGAGGCGGGCGGCGGCGGCGAGCCGCTGCCTGAGAAGAGCGTCTGCGACGCCGTCCCCTTGCGCTCTTCCTTGCCTTCGTCTTTTCTATTTAATGACAGCGTCGATTGCAGCATGCGGGATAAAAACCTGTCCTGCTGGTCAACTATGTCCGCCGGCGGGCTTTCTAAAAGCTGCGCTAACCTCCTGGCCTCCTGCTCCAATTCGCGCACGCGCTTCTCCATGCCCTCGCCGGATTCTTTGCCGTAGGCGTCGGCAAGGCGCTTCAGCTCGTCCGCGATCGCTCTTTGCGCCTCCGTCGCCTGCTTGCGCGCTTCGGAATTCGCCTCGCCGCCGCCGATCCTGCCGCCGCCCTCCTTATTGCCCCCTCCGCCTCCCCCTTGCTGGCCGCGCCCCTCGCCCATCCGGCGCCCGCCCTGGCCCTCTTGGCCCCCTGGCTGCTGCCCGCCGCCAAGCAGCGATTGCAATAGGTCGCCCATCATCGAATTAAGCGCCGCCTGCCTACCCGACGCGCGGCGGAGGCCCGACATCATGCCGCCAGCGCCGCCGGCTCCGTCGCCGCCGTCGTCGTCGCCCGTGATTGACAACAGCACGCTCGCAAGTTCGCGCAACGCCTGCAAGCTCTGATCCATCTGCCGCGAGCCGTCTGAATTTTCAAGCGAGTTGACAACGCCCGCCGATTTCGCCGAGGCGTTCCTATAAACGCGCAGTATCTCGCGCATCACTGCGGAACCGGCCATCGTCAAGCTGTCGGACTTCGCGAGGCTCATGCGGATCGCGTTCCCAAGCGCCTGCTGCGCCATCGCCACCCCCCTATCGTCGGAGGTGCCCTGCGCCTGAAACTTTATCAGCTGCTGCCACTCCTCAAGAGAGAGGGCGTCGTGCGCCATGCCGAGAATGCGCCGCCTGTCCTCCTCTATCTTAGCCATCATGTTGACGGTAAGGTTGCTCTTCAGCTGCTCGCTGAGCGACAGAAGCTCCCTGCTCATCGCGTTTTTATTTTCTTTGCCTTTCTTTCCCTCGCCGCCCTTTTTGTTGTCTTTAGGCGATTCGTTTTGATTCCTCATCTCCTTAGATAAATCCCCCACCTGCTCCGACGACGGCGGCGGCTCCCCGCTTTGTTGCTTGAAAAAATCTTTCACGTCATCATTAAACCCGTCTATCCTGTCAAGCAAATCGCCCTGCCTCTTATCATTCAACCGCCCATCTTCCGACGCGGCAAGCTCCGTCTGCTCGCGCGCCAAGTTCTCCGCGCGAAGCGCTAGGTCGGCTAACTGTTTGTCTTGGCGCATCTTCTCCAAAAACGCGAGCGTCTGGTCGAGCCGTTCGCTCAATTCCGGCAGCATGTCCTTAAGCTTAGACGCCGCCTGCTTCATGTCGCTCATCGACAGCTGGCGGTCGCTGTCTATCTTAAATAAGTTCTCGCCGAACTCCTTCATCAAATCCTCTACGTTCTTCTTCACCTGCTCCATCTTCGCGAAGAGCTCCTCGTTCAGCTTCCCGTCTTCGCGCATTGCCTCAATGCCGTCCTCAAGAGCCTCAAACGCCTTTTGCAGCGAATCCGCCTGCGCCTTTAGCTGCGCCTTCACATCGTCAATCACCCGCTTCTGATCCCAAGAGAGCTCCTTTGAGCCGGTCGCCGACTTGACAAGCTTTTCGACCGAGCTGCTTATGTTGTCCTGACGGTTTCGCACCTCGCCAAGCTTCTCCTGCGCGTACTGTTCCTTCATGACGATTGCCTTGTGTATCTCCTCGAAACTCGGCATTCTAAACCAAAACGTGTCGCTGCAAGCCGTCTGCGCCTTGCCCGCCGTTTTGTTGTCGCGCACCCACAGCCAATAGTAGAGCGAGTCGCCGGGATAGAGCGACATCTCGCGGATGTTCCACACAACCGGCTTGCGTATGAGCGGCGGGCTGCCCTTTTCGGAGAGGTCTTGCGCCTGCGGCGGGTCGCTCCAAAGCGAACCTCCGCGCCGCCACTTGAGCTCCATCTTGCCGATTCCGAAGTCGTCAACGCCCTCCACCCAAAGCGTCTCGACCTGCGCGGCAGAGAGGATTTTGTTCATGCCCGGCTTGAGTATCCGGGCAATGGGCGGCTCGTCGGCGACAACGTTTATCGAGAAACGCGGGAGGGAGTCGGAGGATTGACCCAACGTATCCACGAGATAAAATGTGTATTCTGTTGATTTATTGACGGTGAACGCGCCAACGGCAGCTTTTCCTGTTACGTCAAGCGAGATTGTGTCTTTGTCATTGATAGCGATCCCTGCCCCGCGCAGCGCGCTTGACTCTAACGTTACGCGAACCTGCGTCCCCGCATAGGCGGTGATATTGCCTTGGCCTGCGGGGAGATCGCGCGGCGGGAGCTTTGTGTGCTTGGGCGGGGTTAGCGATACTTGCAACGACCGTAACAGCGGCGGCTGGACAACGGTCACCGTCTCCGGCTTTAGCGCCGCAGATAGGGAGAACTGATAGACGAACGACTCTCTTACATTGTCAAGCGAGTATAAAAAACTCCCCGCCGAATCCGCCCTTAAAAAATGCCTGCCGCGGTTCTGCCCGTCAAGCGGCCAAGTTTCTAACCGAGCCGTGGGAAAATGCCGCGCCGCGCCGCTTAACGTTAGCGCTACGGAGCTATTTAGCGGAACGGTAACGCTCCCCGGGCCAACGCGCACTTGCTCGCCGGCCATAAGCGCGAAAGGCAGCTTCCAATAATTTGTCAACTTATTGGGCGATAACGATAGTACCGAAGCGTTGATAATCATTAACACCAGCGCGGACACTACAATATGTTTATTGACAAATAAGAACCGAACCCTGTCCATCAGCCCCAACTGATCCGCCGCGCGCTTGTACGTCAACTCCCTAAGCGGCAGCGACCCCGCCGTATCGTCATCTTGCCGCGACAATTCCAGCGCAAGCGACAGCGATGGATGCGCAATCCCGCATTTACTTTCTATAACCGCCGCCGTTTGCGTAAGCGTAGGCCGTTTAGCCAAAAGCACGACCGGCAGAAGCGCTAGCGCTACTAACGACAACAGCGTAGCAGCCATCCAAACAATCGGCAGCGCAGTCCACGGGAACACCGAAAACACTGCCCCAAGCGCCGCGCTTATCAACAGATAAACAAGGGCGGCGGCGGCAAGCCACGCCGCCGCCCTATTCAGCAGCAGCGCCCGCCTCTTCCGCGCGGCGAACCTCCGTATGATTGACAGATGCTCGCTCATGAGCCAAAAAACCACAACAAAATGTTTGTCCCCATCTGCTGCCCAAGCTCGCGCCGCTCGGGGCCGACATTGTGGATGTGCGCGTCCTCGAGCGCGTTGCCGATATCCGCGCTGTATGTATAGAGGACGACGAGCCTGCCGTCAAAAAACACCCCGAACGCCTGCGCCGGCTCCCCATCGTGCTCGTGAATCTTCGGAAGCCCGGGCAGTTTGTAGCGGCTATTGAAGATAGGGTGCGTTGACGGTATAGGAACAAGCGGATTCTCCGGGAAAAGCGCCGACATCTCGCGCCTAAACGGCTTGTCTAAGCCGTAATTGTCATCCGCCCACAAAAAACCGCCGCCGACAAGATACTTGCGCAAGCGCAGTTTCTCTTGCGGCGTAAAGCGAACCTCGCCGTGGCCGGTCATAAAGATAAACGGGAAGTGGAAGAGGCGCTGGTCGGAAATCTCCACGATCGCCGTGCTGTCGCAGAGGGGAAGCGCGGAGCGCTCCCTTGCGGCCGCGACCAAGTTGGGGAGCATGGAGGGTCCGGTGTACCAATCCCCGCCGCCGCCGTACTTGAGGCGCGCGATGGTCAACTGGCAAGGCTTGGCTTGCGCCTGCGATAGCGTTTGGGCTGACATTATTACAAACAATATTAACGGCATTAATGCGAATTTTTTAGCTGACTTTATCATTCGTAACTCCAAGGCTGCCAACACATCCGTGAGCTGTGCTTTCCGGCGTGCGCGGCATTCGTATAATAAAATTAGGCTATTCCGTCATTCACGGCTCTAGCAGCGCCAACACATCCGCCAAGTCTTTGCGTATGTCAGAAATCACGTTTTGCGGTACCGGCGGCGTAGTTGACGGCATTGATGCCGTTGATTTTGTTGGCGGCGTCGACAGCGCCGCAGGCATTGACCCAGGCATTGACCGCGTTGGCTGCGTTCGCCTGCTTTTAGGCATATCCGCGCCATCGCCTCCGCCGCTTTCATTACGCGCCGGCGCGTCAGCCTCTTTGAGGCTGCGGCGGTCGCCGGCTATCTTTTTTTTCGCGCCGTCGAGCGTGTACTTCTCGTCGTAGAGCAGACGCTTTATTTGGTTGACGAGCTCGATGTCCTTTTCCCTATACGCCCGCTTGCCGGCGCTATTTTTCTTAGGGCGCAGCTTAGAGAACTCCGTCTCCCAATAACGCAGAACGTGGGGCTCTAAGCCGGTCATGGCGCACACTTCGCTTATGCTGTAGTACATCTTCTTGCCGACGGGCAAGCCATGTTGCCCGTTTTCGGCAATTTCCTTGTTAAGCATCCGCGCCTCCAAATCCTTAAATCTTTAAAATCAGCATATCTATCACCAAAATTCTGGTTTTGTCTCCCTCATCATCAAATCTTTTACGGCCTCTTTAATCGGTTTGTCCTCAAAGAGCGCCTTGTAAACTTCTGTCGTGATCGGCATCTCTATTCCGATTTTTTGCGCCAGCGCGTAGGCGGAGCGCGCGGTCTCCACGCCTTCCGCGACCATCGTCATTTTTCCTAACGCTTCTTTTAGCGTCAGGCCGCTTGCTATAAGCTCTCCCATGCGGCGGTTGCGGCTGTGGCGGCTTATGCAGGTGGTTATTAGGTCGCCTATGCCGGCGAGGCCGGAGAATGTCGAATCTTTCGCGCCCATCTTGCGGCCTAAACGCATCATCTCGGCGATGCCGCGGGTCATAAGCGCGCCCTTGGTGTTGTCGCCGAATCCCATTCCGTCAATTATGCCGGCGGCGACGGCGATTACGTTCTTTATGCTCGCGGCTAACTCCACGCCGCGCATATCGTCGTTTGTGTAAACCCGAAAGGTCGTAGTCGAAAAGTTCTCCTGTATGAGCTGCGCGAGCTCCTGATTCTCGGAGGCGGCGACGATGGTGGTCGGTATGCCGCGCGAGACCTCCTCGGCGTGCGAGGGTCCGCTGAGCACCGCGACCCTGTCCGTGCCGAGGCCGGGAATCTCGTCTATCAGCACATCGGTCATGAGCTCCAGCGTCCCTATCTCTATGCCCTTGGCCGCCATCACCCAACCCTTGATGCCGTCGAACACGGCTCTCTCCGTCTCCTTAGCCGCAGTCTTGAGCGTTTGGCGCATCGTCTGCGACGGCACGACGCAGATGACGAGTTCCGAAACGCCAAACATCTCCGAGATGGAACTCGTGATTTTGATGTCGGGCGGAATAATAATCCCGGGAAGCTTTGTCGCAAGCTCCCGCTTCTCATCCAAAAATTTTGCGGCCTCGGGGCTGAATTCCCACATTGTCAGGCGATGCCCTTTGCTGTGAAGCAGGACTGCCAAAGCGATGCCCCAAGAACCCGCGCCCAAAATACCTATATTCATTGCTATACCTCCTCAGATAGTAGAAGTCTTTTAAATTTTTTAATGTTTTTAAATCTTTTAAAATCAAAATCTTTTAAATCTTTTTCAGACGAAGCCTATAAAAGTCAAAGTCTTTTAAATCTTTAAATCTTTAAAATCTTTTTCAGACGAAGCCTACGGCTTCATAACGTGTGGCGCAGAGCCGCCACACAAAGTCAAAGTCAACATCAACATCAAAACCATCCACACCGCCGCCTTTGACTTTGA
>JAIRUL010000103.1 GCA_031254445.1 Chitinispirillales bacterium | reverse complement strand
CGTCAAAGTCAAAGGCGGCGGTGTGGATGGTTTTGATGTTGATGTTGACTTTGTGTGGCGGCTCTGCGCCACACGTTATGAAGCCGTAGGCTTCGTCTGAAAAAGATTTAAAAGATTTTAAGACTTTGATTTTAGGCTTCGTCTGAAAAAAGAATTTAAAAGATTTTGACTATAGGTTTAAAGATTGGCTTTTCGCGAATCACCTATCCATCATAGCCCTAACCGCCCGAATCGCCGCCGGCGGCTCTTTTCGTTCCTCGTACTTTTCCCAGATCTGCTCTATGTTCGATGTGTCGCCTGCCGCTACGGACGTGGCCAAGAGCGACGCGATTAGCATTTGGTTGCTGAAGTGGCCCGAGATGGTATCCGCGTCCGCTGGCAGGAGTTTGAGGGAGAGCCGCCGCGTTTCCGCGATGTCGTAGGAGCAGAGCGCCCCAAAGTAGTCCATCCACTCCCTTTGCGTGCTTGACAGCGTTTTGCGCGCGACTTTATCTTCTATTATGCCCCACAGCTCGCGCATCTCGCTTGCCGAAAGGTAGGGGAGCGTCTTTTGCAGAATTTGCGTGATAGCGCTCTGTATTTGCGGGAACGTAACCTTATTGGGCCGCGCGGCGGTGTAGTCTAAGATAAAGATGGAGGCGGAGAGCGGCCCCGCGGCTGTGTCTTCGCCGGAGGCGCTTGCGTTGAGGATGAGCTCTTGGGCGAGGGTTTTGGCTTGTTGAACCTCGATATAGTTGTAGATGTCGGGGAGTATCTGCCTTGGTGTCAGGCTCAGGTACGCCGTGTCGCCGAAGATAATCTTCCGCGTAGGGATAATGAATTCCCGGATGTCGTTTATCTCCTTTACGGAGCTGCCCATGAAGCGGTGCTTGGCGGCGTAGAGGTCGACGAACGAGTGGTAGTCGCTGTTGGGCGGCGTGGGGTATGAGCCGGCGAGGGGGCCGAAAAACGCCTTGTTTGCGTAGTAGAGCATGCGCAATTCGTCAATACCCGAGAAGCCCATCTTGCTGAGGTTTTCGGCGATGTGGGCGTTTGCGAATACATCGCGCTTTATGCCGATGTCGGTGCCCTCGTCTTTCGCGGCGATGATAATCAGATCGGAGTCGACCAAGTACAGTTCGTAGGCGGGGAACGCCTCGCCGAGCGCTTTGAGTATCGACGCCAGTATGGTTATGTCGGCCTCGTACTTGTGGAACCACTGGACTAGTATCCCGCCGTCGTTTATGTGCCTGCGTATCTGGTGAAAGAATTCGCGCGAAAAGAGGCTCGATACCCCGCTGACCCACGGGTTCGACGGCTCGGAGACGATTACGTCGTAACTCCTGTTTTGCGCTGAAAAGAACGTTTTAGCGTCTTCTATATGGATGCGGCACCGCGCGTCCTTGAAAGTGTTTTCAACTTTCGGGCCGATTTTTTTCGCGAGCGCGGGCACCGCCCGCTCTATCTCCACCACGTCTAACTTTTCGAGCGTGGGGTCGTAGAGCATGTAGTGCGCCGTCATCCCCGCGCCCATCCCGATGACCGCGGCCGTGCGCATCTCCTCGCGCACGCTCATGGGCAGCACGCCTAAGAGCGCCATCGTGTACTCGTCGCTGCTGTACTCCTCGGTCAGCCCCACGCTCGCGTCGGGCTTGCCGTTTGTTGACAGCACGATGCTTTTGCCCGACTTGAAGAGCGTAATAGACGCCGTCTTCCCGTCTTTGTGCCCCACGATGCGCTTAGGCTTCGAGATTGTCCCATAGCGAAAGACCCCCGAGGAGGCAAGCGCCGGGTCGACTTTTGAGAAGGGGAGCGCGACAAAGAGCACGAGGGCGGAGGCCAAGAGCGCGGCTGTCCGCGTCATCCCCTCCCGCGTTTCTGCAAAATGGTACAGCACGTAAAGCCCTATCCCCATGTCGATTACGCCGCCGATGATGATAAGGTACCTTAGCCCGACAAGTTCCATGAGCGCCCAAACAGCCACGACGACGCCGAGAATTCCGCCGGCTGTGTTCACCGCGTAAACCTTGCCGATGGACGCCTCGCCGTACCCGCGCGCGTAGAGCATGTGGATGATGAGCGGTATCACCATGCCGGCGCAAACCGTAGCGGGGAGCATCATGGCCATGCATATCAGGTGGCTTATTATGTTGAAAAATACGTGCCCCGAGGCGTTCCTGTCTAAGCCGTCTATAGTTAAGACCATGACATTGAAGAGCCCGCCGTAAATGAAGAGCGTCGCGACGGCGCAAGCGCCCATCGCGATCTGCGCAATGCCGAGAAACCGCGGCGCGTTTTTGATTCTGTCAAGCTTGTTGCGGACGAAGAAGCTGCCGAGCGCGAGGCCGAGGATGAAAGCGCTCAACATCAACTCAAAGGAGTGGGTCGAGCTGCCGAGGACGAGGCTCAGCATCCTTATCCAGCCTATTTCGTATATGAACGACGCGGTTGCGGTAGCCCCTGCGACGAAGAGCAGGGGATAGTAGACGGCGCGCTTGCCGGGGGCGACAAACGTGTTTTGGCCGGTTGACGGCGCGTTGACAACGTCGAATTCCGGGGTGTCGCCGGCTGTGCCGGCAGCGCCGCCGGAATTGGCGTCGTCAACGCAATTGTTTGCCGATGCCGGTTTTGCCGCTGATTTGCCATTCAAGCAAAGCGCCAAAATCGATGCGCCGACAAACAAATCGATCGCCCCGCCGGAGATAATGGCGCCCTTAAGCCCCCACTCCCTGACCAAATAAAACCCGCTAATCAGCACCCCGATAGAAGCGCCGAATGTATTGACGAAGTAGATAAATGACGATTTGTAGCCGCTAAGCCCCGGAAACCGCCGCAGTATTCCGCCCGCCATCAGCGGAAAAGTAGCGCCCAAGAGCATCGATTGCGGCAGGATTATGAGCGACGCCGTGACCCACTTATACAAGGATATCAGCGCCGGTTTGCCGAGGAACGGGATTACCGCCGAGAATGACACGTCTATATACCTGACAAAAATACCGTGAAACGCCAGCGCGAGCGCCCCAAGCGCAATCTCTACAACCGCGTACCAAAGAAGCAAATCCCGGGCTTTCCCCGCCCAAACCGCCGCCAGCCACGACCCCGCCGCCATCCCGCCCATGTATATGACTAACACCAGCGTCTGCGCGTACGCCGCGTGCCCGAGAAACTGCTTCAAGTACTGCGACCATATAGATTCGTATATTAGGCCGGATATGCCTGAAATAAAGAATAAGGTGAAGTAGAGGTAGGATATTGGGGATATCTTGCCTGAAGCATAGGAGTTGTTCCGCATGGATAAATATACATTATGGGTGTAGACATATATTAATTTTATACTGTACGTCGTAATAAATCAATCCATCAACCCAAACGGCAAAGAACCATGAAAATAGTTGTAGATAAGCTGATTTCCAAAGTCGAGGAGGCGTTTGCGGATTTAGGGGCGGTTACCGCCGTTTCGAGCGGCATGATGTCGCGGGAGCTGCTCTTAGACGCCGATGTTCTGCTTGTCCGCTCGGTAACGCGGGTGAACCGCGAGCTCCTTGAGGGGACGCCCGTCAAGTTTGTGGCCAGCGCGTCCATCGGCGTGGATCACGTCGACGTCGATTTTTTGCGCGAGGGCAGCATCGGATTCGCGCACGCGCCCGGGTCGAGCGCCGATTCCGTCGCGGAGTACATAATCGCGGCGCTCTTCGAGATAGCCGCTAAGAGCGGGCGCGCGCCGAACGAACTCACGCTCGGCATCGTCGGCGCGGGGAACGTCGGCGGGCGGGTGTGCCGCTTAGCCGCGGCGCTCGGCATGGAGTGCGTTCTAAACGACCCGCCAAAAAAGGAGTTGACCCATAGCGAAGCGTACCGCCCCATAGACGAACTCTTGGAGCGCTGCGACATCGTCTCGCTTCACGTGCCGCTCATAAGCGGCGGCCCAAACGCCACCTACCACATGGTAGACGCGGGCTTCGTCTCGCGTATGAAGCAGGGCGCGGCGCTCATCAACACGTCCCGCGGGCGCGTCGTCGACGAGCAGAGTTTCAAAACGGCCCGCTCGCGCCTCGGCGCCGTCGTCCTAGACGTCTTTGAAAAGGAGCCGGCGATAAACGTGGAAACGCTGAGGCTGGCCGACATAGCGACGCCGCACATCGCCGGGTATTCGATAGACGGGAAGCTGCGCGGCACGGAAATGATATACCGCAGCGCGCGCGCGTTCTTCTTCAAGGACGCGCGGTGGAGCGCGGACGCCTCCGGCATGCAAAAGCAAAAACACGCCATCGACCTGAGCGCCTCAAAAGACGCGGTTTACGACGGCGTCAAGAGCGCCTACTCCATCATGGCCGACGACAAACAGCTCCGCTGCATATACTCGGCGGCGCAGGAAGACGCCGTGAAGTTTTTTGAAAGCCTGCGGGCAAACTACCCCAAAAGGCTCGAATTCCCGCACTTCACGCTGACATTGGGGGAGGGGCGGCGCAGGGAGGCTGAGGCCTTAAAGGGGCTGGGGTTTCAAGTGAATGCGTAAGGGTTGCCATACGCATATAATAATTCAATGATTTTGCAATTCATAATGTCAACTCAAAAAAAGGGCGCGGATTAACATCCGCGCCCTGCAATGCAAAAACTTTCCAATAGCAAAGCCCTTACTGATCCGCCGCCTCTAACCCCTCGATGCCCAAAAGCCTCCTGAACGCTTTAGCCCAGGGCGACGCGATGATGGGGACCATGACGAGCGATACGATGCAGATGAGCTTCATCAGCGTATTGAGCGACGGCCCGGCGGTGTCTTTGAACGGGTCGCCCACTGTGTCGCCGATGACTGCGGCCTTGTGGGGATCGCTGCCCTTGGCGTAGCCTTCGAGCTTGCCGCCTTCAATGAACTTTTTCGCGTTGTCCCACGCGCCGCCGGCGTTGGCCATGAAGAGCGCCATCATGACGCCGGTGACCAGAACGCCCGCGAGCACGCCGCCGAGCATCGACGGGCCGCCGATGAGGCCGATCACAATGGGGGTTAGCACTGCCACGAGGCCCGGGGTGATCATTTCGCGGATGGCGGCTTGCGTCGAGATGTCGACGCAGCGGGCGTAGTCGGCTTTCCCTGTGCCCTCTAGGAGGCCGGGGATAGACTTGAACTGGCGGCGGACCTCTTCTACCATGGATAGAGCCGCGCGGCCTACCGCGCCCATGGCGAACGCCGAGAAGACGAAAGGCAAAGTCGCGCCGAGGAGGAGGCCGATGACCACGTGCGGGTCGGTTATGTTCATGTCGACTTCGTGCCCGGCGATGGTCTTATAGCTTTCGCGGAACGCCGAGAAGAGGGCGAGCGCGGTGAGGGCCGCGGAGCCGATGGCGAAACCCTTGCCGATGGCCGCGGTGGTGTTGCCGACCGCGTCGAGGCTGTCGGTGCGCTTGCGGACTTCCTTGTCGAGCCCGGCCATTTCGGCGAGGCCGCCGGCGTTGTCGGCGATGGGGCCGTAGGCGTCGACGGCGAGCTGTATGCCCGTGGTGGCGAGCATGCCGAGCGCGGCGATGGCGATGCCGTAGAGGCCAGCGAACATATGGGCGACGAATATCGCGACGGCGATGACGATAGTGGGGGCGGCAGTCGATATCATGCCGGTGCTGAGGCCGGAGATTATGTTCGTGCCGGCGCCCGTTTTAGACGCTTCGGCGATATTCTTGACCGGCTTATTGCTCACCGCGGTGTAGTACTCGGTGATGAGGCCGACAGCGATGCCCGCAGCCAAACCGACGATGGTGGCGATGAAGAGGCCTATCGCGGTGATCTTCACCCCGCCCAAAACCTCTATCCCGTCTTCGGGTATGAGCCAAAGCAGTATGGGGAGCGTTGCGAGCGCCATGGTGATGCCGGCGCCGAAAGTGCCGATATTTAGGGCCGTCTGCGGGTTCGCGCCCTCTTTGGTGCGGACTAGGAAAGTGCCGAGGATGGAAAAGATGATGCCGACGCCGGCGAGGAAGATGGGCAGGATGACGAGCACGACTTGGTCCGTCACCGCGCCGAGAATCATTGTGCCGAATATCGCGCCCACATAGGACTCGAAGAGGTCGGCGCCCATGCCGGCCACG
>JAIRUL010000036.1 GCA_031254445.1 Chitinispirillales bacterium | reverse complement strand
GGAGGGGCCCTCAAACACATCCCCCTCCGCTTGCGGGGCGACCCCTACCTCAAACTGGGCGAACGCGGCCTCGAACTCCTCTATGGAGTCGCCGTGCGCCGCGGCCGGAGCGGGGGCGGGCGGCGGCGATACGTCAAAAATATCCTCTTCCGGCGCGGCGGCGGGCGGCGCGACAGGCATCCCGGCTGCGCCAGCCGATTCGCCTAGAACAAGCTCCTCTTCGCTTACGACGCGGGGGGCGGCGCGCTCTTCCCTGCTCACCACGGAGGTTTCGCTCAAGACGGGCGCGCCAACCATCGGGGGCGAGGCTGGAGCGCCAAACTCAAACTCTTCTTCGGCTTCGGCGGGCGGCGCGTCGCCGACCGCTTCGCCTGCGGAAAGAGCGTCCGGCGCCTGCCCAAACTCGCCAGCCGCGTCCGGCCCGGGAGCGGCGTCAACAATTAAACCCGGCGCAGCGGACGGCTCAAACTCAACGCCGGCAACCGGATTGAACACGCTCGAATCCGGCTCCCACGCGGTAGGCTCGGAGGCAATAGGCGCGGGCGCGGGAGGGGGGCTTACGGGCGGTTCATCCGCGACGGCGGCGGCGCTCCCTAAATCCGGCTCGCCCGCCTCCGAACCCGCAGAAAACGGAAGCGGCGGCGCATCATCCAGCTTGCGGCGCTCCGGGTTGTCTATAACGCGCAAGTACTCGCGCGCCTCCTGCTCCGCGTACTTCACGAAGTAGGCGTCTAAAGAGTGCATGTTGGTCCTGAGCTGGCGCATCACCGCGTTGACCCTATCGCCAAGGCTGCGGCGGAAGCTCTCAGCCGTAATCTCGCCGCTCCGAAAGCGCGTCTCGACGGCGTCCGCCTCGGCCAAAACCTCGCCGACGGAAGCCATGACCCGCTCTTTCTCAAGCCTCTGCGCGCTAACCGCTTTCTTCCTTCCGGAAACTATAATAGCCCACACGGCGGACGCGGCGATACCGCCGATTAAAAAACCGACTACAAGCGGCACGATGCCATTCATGCGTGTTCCCTTTCTTTTTCGGCGCTCAGCGCTCAACGTACAAATTGTATCAACATCGCCTTGTATTGCGCAAGATCAACACACAACATAATTTCAATATACATTGCGCGCGGGTTACTCGTCAAAAAATCCGCGGCGCGACGCGGCGTCGTATACACGGCGGTACTTCTCCACCGCCGCGCCCCACGAAAAGGCGCGCAGGCTGTCCATGCCGTTCACCATCATCCTGCCGTAAGCCGGCCCGTCGGCGAATATCTCCGCCGCCCTCTTTAACGCGCCAAACGCCTCGTTTGCCATAGACTCGTAGAGCGGAACATTTATGCGCTCCTCTACCGGCACGTTCAATATATCGCGCCAACCGCCGCCGGCCTCCGCGTCGCCGCCGCCTATAGACTCGCGGTAGAGAAGCCCCGTGGCCGCCCCCACGGACTCCTCGCCCGCAGGCGGCCTCACCTGCACCGTCAGCCCCCCCGTCGCCCGCGCTACCACCGGGGTTCCGTGCATGAGCCCCTCCGTCGCCGCGCCGAACGGCTCGTAGAACGACGGCATGAGCAAAAACGAGCTCCCGAGCACCGCGGAGACGTACTCCTCCGTCGATATGCGAAACGGCCAGATGACAATGTCGCCTAAGCGGCTTTCGGCTATCTCCCTAAAAAACGCCAACTCCTTAGAGCTGCGCGCTCCGTCGGCGCTGCTCGGGCAAAATATCAACCCAGCCTCCCCCACCGGAAAACTCTGAATGGCGTGAAAAATTACGTCAAAACCCTTCTGCATCAGGTCTAAGCGCCCCGACATAAAAAATATGGGCCGCCCCGTATCCGCCGCAGCGTCTTTTAGGCTGCCGATAGCGCCCTCCCGCCGCGACGCCGCCTTGACAAACGCGAGCGTCTCAACCCGAAACCGCGCTTTCTCAGCGAGAATCTTGCCGCACGCCCCCTGCCGCGCGTGCGACAGCGCCGTGTGCGTGTAGCGCAGGTACGGCTTGCCGAACATCCCGTTCTCTATGCCTATGGGCGGGTTTTCGGAAAACCCGGCCTGCAGATGGTTCGTGAAAATAGTGCGCTGAAGCGGGTCGGCGCACAACTCGCCGGCAAACGGCGCGCTAACCGTAGTGAGCGGCCCGTTTAAGAGCGGGAGCGCGCACTGAAGCACCGTATCGCCCGGCACGTCTCCGAAAAAAAGCCGCTTTCTCTCGGCGTCAATGCCGCTGTCGAAAGAGTTGTGCAGCGTGAGCACGGTGCGCGCGTTCTCAAGAACCCCGCTAAAAACGGCTATCTTCGACGTAAGCGCGATAGGCGCCGCCTCCCAGTCGTGCGCGTGGAAGAGGATATCGCGGTCAACGCCCAGCTTCTTGAGGACGAACGGAACCGCGGCGCAAAAAGCCAACGAGTCGTCCAAAATGTCGCTCGCGTCAAGGTACGAGTACGGGTTGAGCGACGCCGTGAACCTGCCGTCTATCGACACGAAGTACGCGGCGGCCGGGCCGTCGTTGTTGACGTAGCAGCTTACAACGCCCTTGTATGACGACGATTGAAATTCCTGCGGGGGGAGGATAAGCTCAAGCTCGCCGCCCGCCATCGCCTCCTTAAACCTAGCGATATTCGGGTAAAACGGCGTGAAGATAAGCACCTCTTCGCCCGACCTCCTCAAATAAGCGGGCAGATGCCGCATCACCGCGGCAAGCCCGCCGAGCGGCGCGTAGCGGTTCTCGAAAGCCAAAAAAACAATCCGCCGCCGCTCCGCGTCAAACCCGCGCTCGCGCCCGTTGAGTATGTCGAACCCACCGCGCCCATACGCCCCGAAAAAACCGCGCGGAAGCGGCTGCCAAGCGTCAACCTTGGCGGTGAAGAGGGCGTCGCGGTCGTTGTATGGAGCGGGGGCACGGGTTTTCATTTAAGAAATATACATTATGGCGGGGTACCGGATTTTGACTTTGACTTTGTGTGGCGGCTTTAGCCGCCACACGTTATGAAGCCGTAGGCTTCGTCTGAAAAAGATTTAAAAGATTTAAAGATTTAAAAGAATTTGACTTTATATCGCCATCGATTACAGCATATTAACCGGATCAACGTCAACAACGCACTTGTATGACGACGGCATTTCTGTTTGCGCTAATTTTCTGATTTTGGCGAGGGCGTCGCTTATGGCTTTCGGGGACGATGATTTTAGTATCATCGAATACCTGTAAACGTTGTCAATGCGCGCTAAGACAGCGGGTACGGGGCCTAGCATCTTTATCATGCCGCTATTTTTATCATTGACATTGTCGGCGTTATTGATATTATTGCCGTGCCCGCCATTGCCCGACAGCGCCGCCCGCGCCGCCTTATGCAAAAATCTTTCGACCACGGACTCTTCCGCCCCCTCCGCCACGACCCGCGCCAGCTTGCCGAACGGCGGGTACGCTAGCTCCCTCCTATGCTTTATTTCGTGGGCGTAGAATGATAGGTAGTCGTGCTCCGCGGCAAACCTTACGGCCGCCTCGTTTGGGCAGTATGTTTGGATGACGACCTCGCCTTTCAGCTCCGCCCTGCCCGCCCTGCCTGCGACCTGCGTCAATAGCTGGAAGGTCCGCTCCGACGCCCGAAAGTCGGGGAAGTGCAGGCCCGTGTCGGCGTGCAGCACGCCTACTAAGGTGACATTAGGGAAGTTCAGGCCCTTGGCGACCATCTGCGTACCAAGGAGAATATCGGCGTCGCCCCTTTCAAACGCGTCTAATATCGCCGCGTGCGAACCCTTGCGCCTTGTCGTGTCCTGATCCATCCTCAATATCTTCGCAAGCGGGAAGCGCTCGGCGAGCATCTCTTCCGCTTTTTGGATCCCCGTGCCCTTGTACTTGATCTTCGCCCCCCCGCACTTGGGGCAGCGCGCCGGCGCATCCTCCTCCCTGCCGCACTGGTGGCACTTGAGCGCGGTGTCGGCCTTGTGGTAGCGCAAGTTCACCGAGCAGTTGGGGCAGGCGTGGGAGTACCCGCACTCTTTGCATAGCAAAACAGTGGAGAACCCGCGCCTATTAAGAAGCAGTATGATTTGCCGCCGCCGCGAGAGCTCCTCCTCCATCCGGCTCACTAAGTAGCGCGACAGCGCCGTCCAGTTGTTCTCCTTGTGCTCGAGGGTCATATCGACTATCTTGACGGACGGCAACCGCGCCTCGCCGAAACGCTCGCTTAGGGTCAATAGATGATACTTGCCGGATAGCGCATTGTAATAGCTCTCGAGGCTCGGCGTCGCGCTGCCCAGCACGACAGAGGCGCCTTGCATGAGCCCGCGCATCACCGCCGCGTCGCGGGCGCTATAGCGCGGGTCGGCGTCGCTCTGCTTGTACGAGCCGTCGTGCTCCTCGTCCACGATTATGAGCCCCACGTCCTCCATAGGGCAGAGCAGCGCGCTGCGCACGCCTATCACCGCGCGGCGGCGGCCCGCCACTATCTCCTGGAGGCTGTCGCGCCGCTCGCCGTCGGACATGCGGCTGTGGATGACCGTGATCGCGTCGCCTATCGCCGCGCGGAAACGCATGATGGTCTGGGGGGTCAGGCCTATCTCGGGGACTAAAATTATCACCCCCTTGCCAGCGGCGAGCGCCTTCTTGGCCAACTCCGTGTAGACGTGCGTCTTGCCGCTGCCGGTGATGCCGTAGAGCAGAAACGGCTTGCCGGGATGATTCATAGACGAGGCCACGCGGTCTACGCAGGCTTGCTGGTTTGCGGAGAGGCTGATTGCTTGCTTGTCAACGAGCGGCTCCGCCATTCCGTCCACGCCGCGAAACACGGCCTTGCTCTCCTTGACTAAATAGCCTTTTTTGCATAGCGTTGATAGGGTTGACGCCTTGACGCCGAAGCGCGAATCTATCTGGGCGGCTGTCAACAAGCCATCGCAGCCGCGGATTTTTTCCAGCGCGGCTAATTGGTTCTCTTTGAG
>JAIRUL010000248.1 GCA_031254445.1 Chitinispirillales bacterium | reverse complement strand
GGGCGGTGGCCTTTTCTTTGGGCACAAGCTTAACGGCAATCTTGCGCCGGAGCGACTTCTGGAAGCCGGTAAAGACAAGCCCTGTGTGCCCGCGCCCGTGGAGGGAGAGCAGAGTAACGCCGGCGATGTCGACGCCTATAAGTTTATCAGTGTCAATGTTATTCACGAACGGCAGTCCTTATTGAATTCTCGCCTCTCACCTCTTCCTCTTCACCTCCAGCGCCCTTTTCGTCAGCCTCTTAGTCATATCGCCCTCGAACTTCTTCAGCGTATCGTACTGATCCTGCGACCATATTTGCACGAATTCTACGCGCCTGTTTTTCGCGCGCCCTTCGGCTGTGTTATTTTCGGTTATGGGCATATTTTTGCCGTAGCCTATTGAGATCATGCTCTCCTCCGGCGCGCCTCTTGACATCAGATAATACTTTACAGACGCGGCGCGCTCCGCCGACAGCAGCAGGTTGTACACATCGTCGCCTTGGGAGTCGGTGTGGCCCTGAACCTCGTAGCGGATGTTCGGGTGCTGCTTGAGGAGGTTTGCGATATTCTCAAGCGCGCCGTAAGAACTCTGCGCTAAGACCGCGCTGCCGGTTTGGAAGTTGATCGCCTGCTGCGATATGTTGAGCACTTGCGCCTCTTCGACTGTTAGCTGCGGTTCGGGTTTAGGCTCCGGCGGCAGCATAGTCAGGTATATCACCGGCTCTTCCAAAACCTCTTCCATAACCTTTTCTTCCGCAGGCGGCGGCTCTTCGAGCACAGGCAGCGGCGGCGTCTCGGGCGGCTCGTCGTGGATGGGCTCGGCGGCGGGCTCTTCCGGCTTGTCTTTCACGTAGTTTCTGTTGCGCCTCCACCCCCACCTGAATGTGAGGCCGGCGGCGTACTCGAAGCCTTTTTTGGATATGAGGAACGGGCTGCCTACCGCCTTGTAAGAGGCGTCTAAGGAGATGTATTTGGCGTCTAGCCCAACGCCCGCGGCGGAGGCCAGTTTTTCGGGGCCGCCGGCAATAAGCCCGTAGCGTATGGGCAGGTAGCCCGCTAGGAGGCCGAGCGCTCCGCCGGCCGATAAACGGGGCACGTATGTATTTTTACCGGGGCCGAGTATCAGCTGCTGATTGTAGTGCAGGCTTGTTGTAAGGTAGCCTAAGAGTATATCGAAGTCATACTCCGAAAAGTCCAAGCTGTATGTGTAGCCGATATTCAGCGAAGCTGGCAGCCACATCGCGTAGGTCTTGTTTGTCGGTTCGAGGTTGGCGGAGTCCATGTGGAATAGGTTGCCGAAGCCTTCCGATAAGTTGCGTAGGTCGAATTCGACATTGTTTCCGCTGGTGTCTTTGAAGTCTATGGCCGCTTTGTATACCTGTTTTCCGTTCCACAGTATCATGCCGATATCTTGCACGTCTACCGAAAGGGCGTGCCTATTGTTGTGGAAGACCGCTCCGAGGTCGAGCCCCCACCCTTGGCCGTTTATGGGGTTGTCCATAAAGAGCGAGTCGCTGAAGTTGTAATCGCCGTACAGCCCTGTCCCTATGTTTACAATGTCTAGCTTCGCGTTGGACACGATGTACTTGTTTGACGCCGAGTCGTAGACGAACGCGCTTTTTTTGTCCATCTCCGCGTTGAAGTACGAGTGGCCCAATATGAGCTTTATGCCTACGCCCGCCGCGCCCTTGTCTAAGTTGAGATAGTCGCGCATGAACGGAACCGTTGTAGAGTAGCCGAGTTTGATCGCGGCTTCCGAGGCCCATATCGCGCTCACGCGCAGGTCGGAGAAGTCTAAGCTGCGCCCCGCGAGCAGCCCGTCTGTTTCCGAAAAGAGAGGCAGCAGAAATCCCTCGGGAATCCTTACGTCGACATCGACGTATGTTTTGACGTTTAGCCCAAAACCGCGCGTCGCGAAGACGATAGGCGAGCTCCGCACGCCGGCGTAGACGCCTATCCCGCCGCGCAGCTCTCTAGTCAGTATCTCGGAGGCCTCTTCGGGGGTAAGCCCGTCGGTTAGCCCAAAGCTCTCCTTGAAGAGCGCGCTCACGTAGTACGCGGCGGGATTCCGCGCGTTGAAAGGGTCGATTAAAAGGCGCTGGCCGTTAAACGGCGACGCGGCTTTGTCGCTCCACAGCGCGACCGACGTGGGCAAAAGCGAGAGCCCGCCACGAGGCCGCCTTTCAAGCCCGACAAGCGCTGGGTTCCCCATCGCCCCGTCTAAGGTAAGGCCGCCTGAGTTGCGCGACTGCGTCGCTCCGGCGCTTACGGGGTTGTTGTCGGCGTTGCCCAGCGTTGCGTTTGACAGAGAGAGAATAACGCACGCCGCTATAAGATATTTTTTCATGGCAACGCGCCGTTTCGCAATGAAAGGAGCGCTTTTTTGCTATCCTGCGGCTTGTTTAGCGAAAAAAGCGAGTCGAAACTGTTCACGCCAGCCACCCGTATCATTAACCGCATGCTGATGCTGTCGGTAGTGGAGGCGGTATCGCGCAGGCTATCCGCTTTGCTTGCCTCAACCTTGGCGAGCCATCGCCACGATATTGCGTCGTGGTCGAGGACGAGGTCGCACAGCGGCCTCTCCTGCGAAGCAGGCATCTCCTGGCGCTCTGTTGCGTTCGGTTCAATGGCTAGCCCCCCTGTACCCATAAGGTTTATGCGGTCGCCGATCGGGGCGCTTGCCGTGGCGATACCGTAGAAGTCCAAAAGGTCCATTGTCGCCGCCCCGTCGTTGTCGCGGAAGAGAAGCCCGTAAAGCGTCAACCTGACGCTGGTTTGGTTCGTTATGCTTATTCGATAGCTGAATTTTTGGTCGGTCATCTTCTTCACAACGTCCATCGCGTCGGAGGTGGTGGAAAATGTATCTGCGCCCAAGTCTAAGAGCACGCCGCCGCCGTAGAGCGACGAATCAAGCCCCCATCCGACCTTCTTTCCATGGTTGACGGGGATATCAACCGCCGATTTCCAGCGCAGCGTTTCCCCCCACTCGCCCACGCCGCAAGAGATAACGGCGCACGCAACGCAAGCGGCTAACGCCGCGGCGGCTAGTATTCGTTTGATTATCATAAATAATATCCCCTTTTTATTCCCAAATTATTCCCAAAATTAACTACGTTTTCCCTTTGCCGCAGATTGTATATTATTTTGCTATTAATTATGCCGTATATGTACATAAATATACGTATTGGCGGCGGCGTTAAACAAATTACGGCGTGACTGGGCAGGCCACGCGCAGGCGCGGCTTGAGTTTTTCCGCCGCCTCTTCGCCGAAGACCGAGGCGAACTCGGCTATTTTTATCCCCATCACGTCCTCGCGCGCGCGGTTTTTCTTCTTGAAGAGCGACAGCTCGCGGCGCTTTTTCGAGTAGAGGTGCATCTGCCCGTAGATGTGCGCGTTTGCGAGGTGGATTATCGACACATCCGGCGAATTATCGCCCCACTCCTCCAAAAACGCTATCGCCTCAGCCCCGCGCCCGGCCCGCTCCAAGTGGTAGGCGCGGATTACCGCTTCTATGCGGCTCAGGCCGCTTGCGCGCTCTAAGAGCCGCCGCCTAAGCAAATCGACCTCCGCATGGTCCGTTTGCTCATAGCGCCTTATCAGCTTGTGCAGCCCCTGAACATTGCCATCGTCGCGTTCCAAGAGCCGCCGCAGCACGTCCTCGAACATCGCGAACTCCCCGTTCTTCTCGTAGAGGTCGGCGAGCAGCAGGTAGGTGTAGTAGTTGCCCGGCGCCACCTTAATCTCCTGCTCCAAGCTCTTTATTGAGAGCGACTCGTCGCCGATGCTCTGAAAAGCGAGCGCGAGGCTGTGGTAGGGGACGGGGTGCATGTCGTCCACGACTATAGAGTTGTTGAGCCATTTTATGCTCTCCTCGAACATCCCCGCATACTGGTAGATTTGCCCGATGAGCAGGTAAACCTGCGCCAAATCGTCGCTGACCTCCTCGTTCTTGTTGCGCAGGCCCTCAAAGAAGCGCGCCAAATCCTCGAGCAGCCCCACGGCGTGTTCAAGCCCGCCGCTCTCATACTCGTAGTAGGCCAAATCCTCGATCTGCTCGGCGACGTCGTCGTAAGCGGCGCGAAAGGCGAGCACAGAGCCGCAGAGCTCTTTCAGCGTTGTTTCTTCGCTTCTGTCAACAATATCCGCAACGTCCATCAGAAACCCCCTTGTTTGGAATTCAGTGCCTTTGTTGCGGTATTCACCGTCGCCCCCAGCCTCTCAACATCCCCCGCCCTCCCGCCGGAGAACAGCACCCAATTAGTAATATAATAACTTCCCTTGGGCACATCCCTAACGGTTAGGCGAAACCCGCACTCCGCCGCCCCCGCCCCCCTAGAGGGCGGGCGGCGCATGATGAAGCCGCTGCCGCCTAAGTGTTCCGGGGCCATGGTTGCGTCTAGTAGCCAGCCGTAGCCCACACCGCCATTTTGCATGGTAAAAACCTTTCGCAGCGGGGTAGGGGGGAGGAGGGTGTCTATAGGCTCGCCGCCGACGGGGAAAGAGAGCTTTTCCGACGGAACGGCGAAGACAAACGCGCCGCCCGCTTCGCGGATGACAGGCGTCATCTCGATGTGCGCCTGGCTGAAGAGCGTACGGAAGCGTATCGGCAGGTGGACGTACACTGGCACCTTGACAACCTGCGGATAGCATATCTGGTTGACGGCGGCGCGGCTGCCTTTCACCCCGAGGCCGAGGTTCAAATGGAAGTCGCCGCGGCGGATTAAGCGTATCGGCCCGGCCTTGTAGCGGCGGGCTACGCAGACAATGTTGTCTTCCGTGTAGCGGATAGGGATAAGGCCAAAGAGCGCCTTGAGCAAAATTTCTACGCGGAGCTCGTTTGTGAGGTCTATGTATTTGTTCGTGGAAAAGTCCATCACCCCCGCCCTCACGAAGTGGAAGCGGTCCTTGGCGAAGTCGGCGTAGTAGTAGGGGGTCGCGACGCGCTGCGTCTCGTGGTTGTAGTTGATGTATTTTTTTTGCGAGCGGGGGATTGATTTGTCGGCTACGGCGGCGATGCAGCGCTTTTCCGAGCCGCGGGCTACGGTTACGATGTCGGCGCTGCTGATTTTGGAGTTGATGCCGCCGCTTATGTTGGCATTAATACCGCTTGCGTTTGACGGCAACCCTGCGGCGCGGCTCGCGTCGCTCCACAAAAAGACGATTTCGTCTTGTTCGTCTAGTATGCCGTTGCCGTCGCTAATATTAGGCAGTTCGCCCATATCAAGCACATACTCGCTGTCCGCTGTGACCTCGTCTATTTGGAACGGAATCGCTTTTCCTTGGCAGTCAAGTAACACGATTGAGTTGATATGTTTTCCTAATAAGTGCGGGACATCATTGCCGGTTATGACAACGGGAGAAGCGTGGGCAAACTGCGCCGTCAACGCCATTAGCGCGAAAATTACCGTATGTATTGATTTACGCGTCACTGCTCTGACGGCTCCTAATAAACATCTGTTGCGACAAGTCGTCTATAAATTTCTGTTCCGCCACCGCGTTCTCCCTCTTCCACTCCTCGTGCCGCTTTTCCCGTATTATCTCCACCGCGCGCCGCTCCTGCGCCGCCTTTATTAGTTCTTGGTTGACGCCGTATATCTCTACCATTACCCCGTCCAACTTCTGCCCGGCCTTGAGTAGCGCCAGCTTGAGAGCGTTCCGATGGGATACGGATTGGCGCAATTCCGCCACGCTCTCGCCGCCGCCTTTGCGCTGCTCCTTTACGCTCTTCTGAAAATCCTTCAATTCGCCTTGCGCCCGCCTACCCTCCGCGCGCCCCTCCTCCGCCTCGCGGTTCTTCTTGGCGAGCCGGCGCTTTATATCCTCCTCCTTGTTTTTTTTGACTGTGAGGAGGGCTTCGAGCCTGAAGACGAACTTTTTCATTTATTGGTGCGTTCCCATGTCTACTTAACAATCGCCCCAAGCTTCTTTAAACTCTCCGCAAACGTAGTGGAAGAATCCCGCGCCTGCCGCAGAAACTCCGTTATCGGAGCGTTGAGCCTTATCGCCCTGTCAATACGTTCGTTTGTCCCCATAGCGTAGGCGCCTATTTGGATCAAGTCCTCGCTCTCCTTGTAGGCCGCCATCGCGTCCTTTATCTTGCCGGCGGCTTCCTTGTGTTCTTTCGACGCGATGTCGGACATGCACCGCGATATGCTCTGGAGGATATCGATAGCGGGGAAGTGGTTGCGGTGGGCGAGCCGCCGCGATAGCACGAGGTGCCCGTCCAAAATCGAGCGGACGGCGTCGGCAATCGGCTCCTCCATGTCGTCGCCGTCCACCAAGACAGTGAACAGCCCCGTGATGGTCCCTACGCTCGATGTCCCCGCGCGCTCCAAGAATTGCGGCAGTATGGCGAAGACCGACGGCGTGTAGCCCTTGGACGCGGGCGGTTCGCCTATAGCAAGGCCGACCTCGCGCTGCGCCATCGCGAGGCGCGTCACCGAGTCCGCTAGAAACAATACATCCTTGCCCTGATCCCTCAAGTGTTCCGCGATTGAGGCCGCGACGAGCGCGCCCTTTATGCGTATGAGCGCCGGCTGGTCGCTTGTCGCTATCACTAATACCGACCGGCGCAGGCCCTCTTCGCCGAGGTCGCGCTCTATGAACTCCCGCACTTCGCGCCCGCGCTCGCCTATTAGCGCTATCACGTTGACGTCCGATTTGCAGTTTCGCGCGAGCATTCCCATGAGCACGCTCTTGCCCACGCCGCTGCCCGCGAAGATGCCGAGCCGCTGGCCCTTGCCGACGGTCACGAGCCCGTCTATCGCGCGCACGCCTGTCTCAAAGGCTTCTTCGATGCGTTTGCGCGTCATGGGGTTCGGGATAGACGAAAAAACGGAGCGATTTGCGGTGGCGCGGATAGGCCCCTTCTCGTCAAGCGGGTTGCCGAGCCCGTCTAGGACGCGCCCAAGAAGCCCGTCGCCGACCTGCACGGAGAGCGGGCGCCCGGTAGCCGCCACGGCCATCCCGGGGCGTATCCCCTCAATCGGCCCAAGCGGCATGAGCAGCGTGCGGTCCTTGCGGAAGCCCACAACCTCCGCCCGGCAGATAAGCCGCCCGGCGTTCTCGATATGGCAAATGTCGCCGACGGACGCGGAGGGCCCCGTGCTCTCTATGAGAATGCCGATAACCTCGGTTACCCTGCCGTAAACGCGCGCCGGTTCGTAAGACTTGACAAAATCCAAGTAAGAATCAAAGTGGTTAGCGACGGTATTTGCCTCGAAGACCATATTATTCTTCTATTAAGCGAAAAAGTTTTACATTAACGCGCCAAACGCCGAATACTGAACGTTGCGCATTGATTAACTATTCTCAACAGACATATCCGACGCCTCCCAAGCTTTCTCCACTATCCCCTCCACCTCCTCAAGCTGCACCCCGAGGCGCGCGTCAACCATCCCCGAGTTCGATTCGATAATGCAGCCGCCCTTGCCGATTCTAGCGTCTTCCTCGATCCTTACGTTCTCTAAGCGTTCCGTGACGGTGCTCAAGAAATCTTTGTTGCCGCTGGCGGCCTCCATATCCCCTGGCGCTACGCGGATCAGGATGTTATCTTTGTCGGCTATCAGCGCGAGCGCCTTCTTTATCGTCGCGGTGATTATCTCAGGGTTCGTCGTCAATTCAAGCGACACAATCTTCTTTGTCAACTCCACGCAAAAACGCAGCAGTATGTGCTCAAGCCCGTTTATCATCGCTTTCTTAGAATCTTCAAGTTGCTTGAGAAACTTGGCGACCTGGTCTTTATGCTTCTTCAGCTCAACGTCGAACGCGGCCTTGGCCTTGTCGTGCCCGGCCTGCTCGCCGGCGGCCATCCCCTCTGCCTTGCCTTTCTCAAAACTATCCGCGGTAGCGCGCTTGGCGGCCACCTTCTCCTGCGTGAGCGAGCGTTCGAGCTCGCGCACGCGCTTCTCAAGCTCAAGGTAGGCGCGCTCTTGCTCGTTGAAGAGATGGTGATCCTTTTTCTTGCCCTTGCCGCCGGCGGCAGGGTTGCCCGACGGGTCAAAAGATTCCATGTCGGGGGCCTTGAGCGGGAACGCGTTGCCCGCGTCGATTTTGTTGCGCAGTATGCGGCGGATGCCGATGGTCGCGGGATCCTCGGCTTTTAGGAGCTGGTCTAAGAGGACGGTGACGTTTTCGTTTACGATGGTTTCTTCGCGGGGAGTGTCGGGCATGGTTCGTTATTTATCCTTTTTTTTCAACATCAAACAACGACGTTGTCATCTCCGCCGCGGCCGCTGATGATGATTTCGCCGTCTTCTTCTAGGCGGCGGATTACATCTACAACTCGTTGCTGTACCTCTTCTACGTCTTTTAGGCGCAATGGGCCCATGAATTGCATATCTTCTTTTATCATGTCCGAGGCTCGGGCGGACATGTTGCGGAGGAACTTCTCCTGCAATTCTTCCGAAGCGCCCTTGAGCGCCATGCCGAGCTCTTTCGTGTCGATTTCTTTTAGGAGGCGCTGTATCGAGCGGTCGTCGAGCAATAGCGCGTCTTCGAAGACGAACATCAGCTTCTTGATTTCCGTGGCGAGTTCCGGACTCTCCCTCTCCAAGTTGCCTATGATGTTCTTTTCCGTGCCTCGGTCTACGTTGTTCAGTATCTCCGCTACGGCTTTTACGCCGCCGATCTCCGAGACGTCGCCGCCGAAGAGCGACTTGATTTGCGTTACTAAGACCTCCTCTATCTGCGACAGCGTGTCCGGCGATATGCTTTCCATTGTGGCGATACGCGTGGCCACGTCTATTTGCACTAACTGCGGCAGCGCGGAAACGATGGCGGCGGCGTTTGGAGCCTCCATATGCGCTAGCAGGATGGCGATTGTTTGCGGGTGCTCCTTTTGTATATAGTTGACAAGCTGCTTCGGGTCGATATTTTCTAATAGGTTGAAGCCGGTGGTGCGGATCTTTTGCTGCACCTTCTCCAAGATTTCGCTTGCCTTGTTTGGGCCAAGCGCCGCCTCTAAGACTTGGCGCGCGTAGTCTATGCCGCCCTGCGATATGTATTGGTGGGCTAGGGCTAAGTTGTGGAACTCTTCGAGCACCGCCTCGCGGACGTCCTGCGATACGTTGTCTAGCCGCGCGATTTCTGTAGAGAGGCGCTCGATGTCTACGTCGTCTAATATTTTGAACACCTTGCTTGACGCGTCCGTCCCCAGCGCGACCATCACGATGGCGGCTTTGACGGGACCCGGAATGCCTTGGGTGTTGACGTTCTTTTTGGGCTTCTGCATCGCGGCTAATTGTGCCGCGGTAATGCCGGAGTCGTCGCCCTCGCTCTTCTCTTTTTTGTTCTTTGCCTTTTTCGCCATTGCTAAGAGAGTCTTTCTATGTTTTTAGTGTTTCTTCTCCGTCACGCCCTCTACGAGCCACTGCTTGATGATGGCCGCGATGTTTACCGGCGCTTGGTTCGTTAGGAGCTCCACTTTCTCCAAAATAGCCGACGCGCGCACCTGGCTCTCCGTCGGATCCTCCTCCTCAACCAAGTCTTCAAGCCCCAACTGCTCCAGCACCGGCACAGGCGGGTTCATCGCCTCCGTCACCGCCCTTGCGATGGAGCGGACTAAGAGCAAAAACGCGATGCCGGCGATAGCGGCCAAAATCAGCTTTATTATCAGCGCGCGGTTCGCCTGCTTCTCTTCGTCCCGCAGCCGATCCTGCTCCAAGCGCAAAAGCTCGTTGTCAAATTGAAGCGACGTGACGGTAATCTGGTCGCCGCGGGCCAAGTCGTAGCCGACGGCGTTCTTCACAAGCTCCTCGATCTTCTGCATCTCGGCCGGGTCGCGGTCCACGAACGCCCGCTTGCCGTCGGCCCCCGTTTCGTACTTGCCGTCTACCGCTACCGAGACGGTAATCCGCCTCACGTTGCCTATCTCCTGCACCACGCGCTGAACCGTCTTGTCAATTTCGTAGTTTGTAAGCGACCGCTCCCTCTGGTGGTCGCCGTCGGGCGCGTTCTTCGTGTTCTCGTCTTGGCGCTCCTCCGACCGTATCACGCGGCTCTCGGGGTCGAACGTCTCTATCGTCTTCTCGACCTGGTCAAAATCGAGGTCGGCGGCGATCTTCACCATCGCTTTGGAATGCCCGAAAACGCCCGCTAGCATCTGGCTCGCTTTGTTCTCTAGGTAGCGCTCGACATTCTGCTGAAGCTCCCTATTCTGGGACGAGGCCATGGCCGACTCGTTGTCGCTAAACGGGCTTGATAGGAGTTTTCCCTCGATGTCAACTATCGAAATGTTTTGCGGCTTGAGCCCGTCCACGCTGGACGACACAAGGTGGGTGATGCCGCGTATCTGATCTTTGGATAGCTCGCGCCCGGGCATCGTGCGCACCACCACCGAGGCTTTAGAGTCTTTCTGCTGATCCAAAAAGATGGTGTGCTCCGGCGTCACAAGGTGCACGCGCGCCGACTTCACCTCGTCCAAATCTTCAATCGTCCGTTGGAGCTCGCCCTCGAGCGCGCGCCGCGCGTTTAGCTTTTGCGTGAAGTCCGTCATGCCAAGATTCGTCTTGTCGAAGAGCTCGTACCCGATGCCGCGCTTGCGGGGCAGCCCCTCGCGCGCCAGCGCCATGCGGATTTCGTATAGCTGCTTCGGGTTGACAAGCACGTTGCGCCCGTTGTTTTCAAGCTTGTATTTGTAGCCGCCCTTGTTCAGCTGCTCGGTAATCTGCGAGGCCTCCTCAAGCTCAAGGTCCGAGTAGAGCACCTTCATGCCCCCCGACGACGCGCCGCCCCCGCCGGATTTGCCCCCGCCGCCGGAAGTGTGCGCAAAAAAGAGCAGCCCGATAAGCCCGATAAGCGTAATCCCCACGAGCGACGACGTAATAAGTTTCTGTTGAAACGACAGTTTTTGCCACAGAGCCGAGAACTGAACGATCAGCTGCCTGAAAAACTCAGCGGTGCCGCCGCCCCTTGGCTCGTTAGGGTCATTCATTCATCAAACTCCGGTTCGGTAAAGAGTACGTTATATATCTATTATAATATATAAGTATACAATTATGGCAAGGGAAATTTTACTTTTTTTATAATTTTCTGCTATGAGCGCAATTTTTGTTTGCGGGGCACGGCAACGGCCGCGCCCCCGCCGCGTTAGCGCAAAGGCGTAAGCGCGGCAAAGTTACAGCCGTATCCTCAAGACTTCCTGATACGCCTCCATAACCTTGTTCCGCATCTCCATCATTAAGTTGAACGCCACTTTCGCCTCCTCGGAAGCCGTCATGACCTGATGCACGTCGGTGATCTCGCCGGACGCCAGCTTCTTCACCGACTCGTCGGCGCGCTTCTGCAAACCGTTCACGTCGCTCAGAAAGCCGTTCATCATCTCCGTAAACGACACCCCGCCAGCGCCCTGCTGCTGAAACGCCGGACCAGCCTTGCGGGGCAACGCCCCGCCTTGAATTGGGCCTATTGAGTTGATGCTGTCCATGATGGCAGTGCTCCTTATTAAAGCCAGGGTCAAAAGATAAAAATCAAAATCAAAATCTTTTAAATCTTTTTCAGACGAAGCCTACGGCTTCATAATGTGTGGCGCAGAGCCGCCACACAAAGTCAAAGTCAACATCAAAACCCCGTACCCCGCCGTCTTTGACCCTACCGCGCCCAACGGGCGCTTGTTTTCAAACAGTGCCCCCCCGCCTCCTTTGGAGGGGGGGCATTGAAAGGGGGGCTAATCTATCGGGGCGTTACGGGGCAGAGCCCCGTCCCCAAAAGAATTAAAAGATTTTGATTTAAAAGACTTTAAAGACTTTTTTAACGCTTACGCATATGCGTCGAATATCCCCCCCGGCCTGCTCTGCGAGGGCGTTGCCGCGCGGATGCTTTGGCCGGACTGTATAGATGAATATACATTCGCGCCATGCTTAATTGAAATAGCCGCGTTGATTTGCGGCATTTGCGTTGGCGTTAATTGCTGCGTTAGCGGTTGCTTTTGCGGCGCTTGAATGGCCGGTTTGTTATCCGCAGCGAGAGCCGTGTTCCGTTCGCGGGCCGCTTGCGTCAGCTTGACAAACTGCGCCCAAGACCCTGCCGCGCCGCCTATTCCGTTGATATTCATAAGCCAGTCTCCTTACCGCTTTTAGCGCCCCAGCGGGGCGTTACGGGGCTGAGCCCCGTTCCCAAAAGATTTAAAAGATTTTGACTTTAAATTCAAAGTCAAAGTTACGACAGCGTCTGCATAAGCATATTCTTTATAGCATTGAACGCCGTGACATTAGCTTCATAGGCCCTCGTCGCCGCGATCATGTCCGTCATCTCCTCTATCACGTTCACGTTCGGCATCGCCACGTACCCCTCCTCGTCCGCGTCCGGATGCCCCGGGTTGTACTCAAGCCTCGCCGGCCTCGTGTCCGACCGAATCTCCGTCACGTCCACGCCGCGGCCGAAGAAGCGCTCGTCCCTCGGGAAGTTTGACGGCGGGATAGGGAGGTGGTTGCTCTGCGTCGACGCCCCGTAGAGCGACACCTTGTCGTTCAGTATCCGCGTGTCGCGCTTGTTTGACGGCGCCTCGAAGACCACAAACTGCCGCCTGTACGGCCCGCCCTCCGCCGTCCGCGTCGTCTCCGCGTTGGCCAGGTTGGACGATATGGTGTTCTGACGGATGCGCTGCGCCCTCATGCCCGAAGAGCTTATTTCAAGACCCGAAAAGATTCCGCCGACCTGTGACATTTTTTTCTCCTTAAACACAGGGCCGAAAATATTCGGCCCCTACAGTGTTATTACGGTGCAGTCAAACATCCATCGCCGCATTAATTAATTACTGCCAAAGCCAAATCGCGGCATTAAACATTCCCGATAGCGCTACTGCTGAATCGACCGCGCTTGAATCGCCGCGTTTAACTTATTGAACACGCCCTGATTGAGCTTGTGCATATAGCCGAACATTATCTGCGTCTCCGCCAGCTTCGACATCTCCGTGTCGATGTCGACGTTGTTCACGCCGCTCGGCTGGGTGGGGTCGTAGGGCCGGTACGCCGTCGGCCCCACCTCGTTTAAGTCGAGCCGCCCAATCTGCAAGTGCCCGCCGTCCGTCCGCTTGCCCTGAAGCCGCGTCCTGTCCAAGGCCTGCCTGAGCTCCTCCTCGAACTTGACGTCCAGGCGCGCAAACCCTGGCGTGTTGACGTTGGCGATGTTGTTTGCCGTGACCCGGGCGCGCAGCATAGCCGCGTTCATCCCGCCCGACAGCACCGGCACGTTGGTTTTGTTTACAATCGCGCTGCTTAACATATTCATACCGTCCCGCCTCCCGGTTTTACCCGCAAACGCACGCAAATATTCATACATTAATAAATTACCGCAATTTTCGTGCCAAGCTAAAGTTTTTGAAAAAAATGACGATTAATAAGGGATAGTTCCCGATAAAACCGCTTAGAACGCATAAAAAGGCCGTTTTTTGCATGGTGGGTATTGCTATAGGCATTAATGGTTTCGTCAATAATGGGTGGGGAAAATTTGCCTACTAGGCATTTTTTTCCGATGGAAGGGAAAAATTTGCCTAGTAGGTTCTAATGGTTTTGGCTTTAAGACTTTGACTTTGACTTTGACTTTGTGTGGCGGCTCTGCGCCACACGTTATGAAGCCGTAGGCTTCGTCTAAAAAAAGAATTTAAAAGAAATTGACTTTTATAGGCTTCGTCTGAGCCACACGTTATGAAGCCGTAGGCTTCGTCTAAAAAAAGAATTTAAAAGAAATTGACTTTTATAGGCTTCGTCTGAAAAAAGAATTTAAAAGAAATTGACTTTTATAGGCTTCGTCTGAAAAAGATTTAAAAGAATTTGATTTTAAGTCAACATCAAAATCAAAACCGAAAGACTAAAAAAATATTTTTTATTTGACTTTCATAAAACATTATATTATTTTTACTCCCCGTTAATCCAAACCCCAAAGTGTGAAGGAAAAGGTAAGTTTTTATGGCGTACAACATTGAAAAGATGCGCAATATCGGGATCAGCGCGCACATCGATTCCGGCAAAACCACCCTTACGGAGCGTATTTTGTTCTACAGCAACAAAATCCACGCGATCCACGAGGTTAAGGGCAAGGACGGCGTGGGGGCCACCATGGACTCCATGGAGCTTGAGCGCGAGCGCGGGATCACCATCGCCTCGGCGGCGACCAACGTCACGTGGCGCGACCACGCCATCAATGTCATCGACACGCCGGGGCACGTCGACTTTACCATCGAGGTGGAGCGCGCGCTGCGCGTGCTCGACGGGGCCATACTCGTCCTCTGCTCGGTGGGCGGCGTGCAGTCGCAGTCCATTACCGTAGATAGGCAGCTCAAGCGCTACAGGGTGCCGCGGTTAGCTTTCGTCAACAAGTGCGACCGCTCCGGCGCGAACCCCTACCGCGTGGCCGCGCAGTTGCGCGAGAAGCTCGGGCACAACGCCATCATGGTGCAGATACCCATAGGGCTCGAAGACAAACTCGAGGGCGTCGTAGACCTCGTGACCATGAAAGCCGTCTACTTCGACGGCAAGAACGGCGAGAACATCCGCGAAGAGGAGATCCCCGCCGGCCTCTTAGAGGAGGCGAAGAACAAGCGCGACGAGATGCTCGACGCGGTGTCCATGTACTCCGACGAACTCGCCGAGAGCTATTTGGAGGGAACGGAGACGGTAGAGCAGATCATGGCGGCCATCAGGAAAGGGACCCTGTCTTTGCACCTCACGCCGGTCTTCATGGGGTCGGCCTACAAGAATCGGGGCATACAGAAGCTGTTGGACGCGGTCGTCGACTACCTGCCTAACCCCGGCGACATAGACAACAACGCTTTAGACTTAGACAACAACGAGGCGTCCGTAGGGCTGAAACCCGAAGACGGCTCGCCCATGGTCGCCCTAGCGTTCAAGCTCGAAGACGGGCAGTACGGGCAGCTCCCCTATATAAGGATATATCAAGGCGCCATCAAGAAAGGCATTGAGCTGACCAACACGCGCAGCGGCAAGCGTTTCAAGGTGGGGCGGCTGATCCGTATGCATGCGTCGTCAACCGAAGACATCAGCGAGGCGGGGCCCGGCGACATCGTGGCGCTCTTCGGGATCGAGTGCGCCTCCGGCGACACGTTCACCGAAAACGGCCTCAACTACGCGCTGACCTCCATCTTCGTGCCGGAGCCAGTTATATCGCTGGCCATCAAGCCCGTCGATAAAAAATCTTCCGACAACATGTCCAAGGCGCTGAACAGGTTCACTAAGGAGGATCCGACATTCCGCACGTTCGTCGACCCCGAGTCCAACGAGACGATCATCCGCGGCATGGGCGAGCTGCACTTAGACGTCTACATAGAGCGTATGCGCCGCGAGTACAAGGTCGAGATCGAAACCGGCATGCCGCAGGTGGCCTACCGCGAAACGGTGACCGCGTCGGCGCGCTTCGACTACACGCACAAAAAGCAGACCGGCGGCGCCGGCCAGTACGGGCGCGTGGCGGGGCTATTGGAGCCCAACGGCGAGCAAGACTACGAGTTCGTCGACAACATCAAGGGCGGCGTGATCCCCATCGAGTACATCCCCTCCTGCGACAAGGGCTTTAAGGCGTGCCTCGGCAAGGGCAAAATCATCGGCTTCCCCATCGTGGGCGTGAAACTCACGATAGACGACGGCCAGTTCCACCCCGTCGACTCCTCCGACATCGCGTTCCAGCAGGCGGCGATAGGGGCGTTCTGGCAGGCGTTCGAGAAAGCTAAACCGGAGATCCTCGAACCTATCATGAAAGTGGCCGTGGAGACCCCGACCGAGTTCCAGGGCAGCGTGCTCGGCAGCGTGAACCAGCGCCGCGGCATCATCATCTCGACCACGGAAGAAAACCAGTTCTCAACCGTGGAGGCGGAGGTGCCCCTAAGCGAGATGTTCGGCTACTCGACCGTCTTGCGCTCTTTGACCCAGGGTAAGGCGGAGTTCACGATGGAGTTCCTAAAGTACAGCAAGGTGCCGAACAGCATTGCCGAGCAGCTGAAAAAGGAACAATTAGAGGCGAAGAGTAAGGACGCTAAGAAGAAATAGGCAGAACGCGGGTAAACAATATCGTATATTACCATGTACGGGTAGGCGGCAGCGCCCGCCCGTGCGCAAAAGAACAAAAAAGGGATTTAGCGTTATGATCAGCAAAGAGCTAATATCAAAAAGCCCGCTCAGGATCTTGGAGAAGTCCACCCAGGGCGGCGTAGGCAAGGGCAATATCGGGATCATCGCGGCCCGCAAGGGCGTGGGCAAGACCGCTTGCCTTGTCCACATAGCCACCGACCAGCTCCTGCAGGGGAAGAACATCATCCACGTCTCTTTCGCGGCCAACACCGCGCACATCGTCTCGTGGTACAACGACATTCTAAAGGAGATAGCGCAGCGGCTCAATATCGCCGATACGACGGACATCTTCGACCAAGTCACGCGCAACCGCGTCATCATGAACTTCAAGCAGGACAGCGTCACCATCGGCAAGATGCTGGGCAGCCTGAAGACCATGATGCAGGAGGGGCATTTCGTGGCCGACGTGGTGGTGGTGGACGGCTACGACTTCTCAAAGTCGACGCCGGAGGCTTTCGACGCCTTCAAGCAGTTCGCCGCCGACCTGCAAATCTCCCTCTGGTTCAGCGCGACGACGCACCGCGACGACCCGTCCCGCGACGAGAAGGGCGTCCCGACCATCCTCTCCCCGTTCATGGACGCCGCGTCCATACTGATTCTCATGGAGCCGAGGGAAAGCTATATCCACCTGCATTTAGTAAAAGACCACGACCTCTTTCCCTCCCCCGACAGCCTGCACCTCAAGCTCGACCCGCAGGTCATGCTTATCGCGGAAGAGGCGAAATAAGCTCATTTTTGGCGTTTGCCGCAGACGCGCGGGGCGGTTTCAAAGCCGCCCGCATATTTTTTTGCAATTCCGCCCGCCATATATTTATCTTAATAGTGTAACGCCGCACAAAAGACGAAAGGGCGCAAACACATTGAAGCCGTCGCATAAGGCATGCCTTGCCGCCGTAATTCTCTTAGCCGCAGCCAGCATCTACGGCGACGGCGACAGCGCGGCTCCCCCCGATCACACCGTGGCGCCGCGCGTGCCGTTTAAAGTGCACCTCGCGAAAATCAACATAGCTTTCGACAACGAGCGCAACAAGTACAACCAAGTAAAAATTTACTTTGAGAACGACGCCTCCCACACAATCATCGCCCCGGGCGACGACATGCAGGTCGATAAAAACGGCAAGGCCACCGTCTACCGCGAGCTGCCGAATATAACCTACCTCCTCTCCGATTTCGAAGCCAAAACGATAAATCAGGTCTGCCGCACTTTCGTCGCCACGCTGGAAGATTTCGAGGAGATACTGAGAACCCAAAACTGGGGCCGCGCGCTCTACTTAGACTCGTTCTTCCCCCGCTTCCTGCGCGGTTTCCACGTCATGATGTGCGCCGCGAAAGATTCGCCGGAGACGCTGCCAAAGACGGCGCTCGTGCGCGAGGACGATTACGACGTGTCGCTCAACTCGCCTAAGTCCGACGCGCGGGTAAACATGTGGCAGACAGATAAAGACAGGATAATGAAACTGCGCATATCCACGCAGGAGCTCATATTGCAGACGAAAAAATGGCAGAAAGACGAGCTTATGAACGCGAAGAGGAACCCCGAGCTTGCCTACAGCGCGGAGTTTGATCGGGCGTTTACGTCGTTTGTGCGGAATTATTGCGGGTATGTGCCGTAGCCGTTGATGTTGACGTTGGTGTTGACGTTGATGTTGATTTAAAATCAAAATCTTTTAAATCTTTTTCAGACGAAGCCTACGGCTTCATAACGTGTGGCGGCTAAAGCCGCCACACAAAGTCAAAGTCAAAGTCAACGTCAACGTCTATTATTAATTTGCTCGCGACACAAACTCATTCGTCCCCGTGTCAACCCGTATCTTGTCCCCGATATTGCAGTAGAGCGGCACCTGAATCTCTACGCCTGTGTTTACTTTTGCGGTTTTTAGCACCTTGCCGCCGGTGTCGCCTTTTACGGCGGGTTCGGTGTAGGTTATCTCTAGGTCTACCTGCTTGGGCAGCTCCACGCCTACGGCTTTTTCGCCGTGCACTATTACGTCTATGATCATCTGCTCCTGCAAGTAGTTGAGCGCGTCGCCCAAATCGTCTTTGTTCAGATCCATTTGCTCGTAGGTCTCCTGATCCATGAACGTGTACATGTCGTCGCTCCCGTAGAGGTACTGCATCTTTTTGCGCTCTAAGACCACGAGGTCGAACTTGTCGGAGGCGCGGTAGACGGTCTCCGAGACGCCGCCGGTCGAGAGGTTCTTCATCTTCATCTTACAGGACGACGCGCCGCGCGCGCCCTTCGTGTAGATGTACTTCAGGATGATGTGCAAGTCGTTGCCGACTTTCACGCAGTTGCCGGCTCTGAGCTCCTGTGCTTCTTTCATGTAAATCTCCTTGCATAGTAATATTTTGAATTTTGTTATAATCGCCGCATACGGCCAAAAGGCGCTCAATCCGAGCCAAAAGGCGGATACATAGATCCGCTCCTACGGCGGCAGGCCGTTTGAACCGCCAAAACCGCCGGATTTACAGGCGGGCCGCCGCGTATCGCCCCCTTACGGCGGCGCGTTGTAATTGTCTAAAAAATCGCTGAATTTCGCGATTAGGTCGCAATTACGCACCATAAAATAATACATGGCGGAGGCGGCGCGCTCATGTTTTTTTAAATTTTTAAAAAAATCGCCGTAGCGCTCGCGGGTGGCCTCTCCGGGGGGGCCGTCGGGGGCGGGGGAGTCGTTGAAGCCGAGCATTAGGGCGCGGTAGGCGGCGAAGGCGCTTGAGTGGCTGCTGTTTGCCGGATGGCCGCCGCCGCCGTCCCCGAAAAGGCTCTCGTAGTACGGGCGCATTGTCTCGAGCAGCGCCTCTACTTTCACTAACTGGTACTTTTCGTCCTGAACGTACGCGTTCCAGACGAACGGCTTGCCGGATAGTACCGCGCGGGCTAGGGAGTCCTCGCCGCGGACGATGTTGAAATCGGCGCAGCACAGCAGGGTGTCGTAGTCGTGCTGGCTGATGAACGGCATATATACTATGTTGATGTTTTTGTAAACAGCGGATTGATGTTGGCGGCCGCCGCCGTTCAAACGGACAAGCGTTGCCGCCATCCCCGCGTGGCTTTGATCCCCGAAGACAAGGAGCAGCGCGCCGCGCCCGAGGCCGGCGAGGCCGGAGATCAGCGCGTCGAACCCGCGCTCGTAGGTGAAAATTGTCCCGATCAGCGGATTATCGCCTGCGTTGACGCCTATCCCCAAACCGCCTACGTGGCTATTGATAACCGCTAGCCTATCAATCCCGCCGCAGCCGCGCGCCCGCTCTAACCGCGAG
>JAIRUL010000244.1 GCA_031254445.1 Chitinispirillales bacterium | reverse complement strand
ACAATGCTGAGGCGACGATAATGTTTCTTCTTTTCACTGCGGTTCCTCCTTACGGTTCGAGTATGGTTAGATGGCAATTAGCGAACATTAAAACCAATGTCAAAAAGAGGGTCGAAAATGTTCGACCCCTATAAGCCGAATTGCGCATATTGTTTCAAAAAAATATGCTTTTAAAATTTCACCGTCAGCCAAACCTCCGGCTGCATAGCATGATAACCGGTCGAGAAATCTCCGACCTCCGTCTTGCCGGAGACCCTTGTAAGCTTGAGCACCAAGTCCCCGCCGTCGGCGACCTTGTAGCCGAAGCCTACGCCGAGGTTGTCAAACGTGTAGCCAACATCCGGCGAGGCCTTGCCGTTCAGCTCGGACTTGATGTTCGTGGTAAGCAACTGGTAACCAGCCAAGAACCTGAAGCGCTCCGTAAAGCCGTAGTTGATGTCGGCGCTGATAAGCTGGCTCTCGCTCTCAGCGTTGTTAACTTTGTCGCCGTCGAATTTACCGGTCGTAGAGTTGTACATCATAAAAGAGCCGCCTATCTTGAGAGAGGGGCCGACCACCGGCACAAATTTGGCGATATCGACGCTCGCTCCGCCGCCGGCGTTCAGGTACTCCTGTTTAATGGGAACGCTGCCGAGTATTGGATAGCCATCACCGTCAAAATCACCTGTCTCGTATTCGTATGTCGTCTCTTCATTCGCGCTCAACATCGCCGCCCTCACGCCGACAGTGACAGCCTCGTCCAAGAACGAACCGTCGAGTTTGACGATAGGGCCTACGCGATCGGCCGAACCCGAGTTGCCGGCGGCCTGAAAGATGTTCGGGAAGTTGAGGGCGGCATCCGCAACAAGGCTAGCGACGATGCCGGTCGGCAGGATAGCGTTGTTGTAGGCGTACTTGCCGTAGGGCTGCTTCACGCCCATGTATTGGGAGGGCGAGTACTTGAAAACCGTTCTATAGAGGGCGTCGAACGGGTTTATCACGCCCAATCTATTGGCAAGATGGTTCTCTGAGTTCATGATTTGGCGCTGTATAAAGTGCGGCGTCTGCACCGCGTCGTTCCTAAACTCTTTGTCGTTCATGACATATGTAGCCGTGAGCTTGAGGTTGTTTTCGCCAAACGCGGTTTTTGCGAAGAAGCCTGCGTTTACGGCCATGCCGCTTATTGTCGTGTCCGTATCAACCGTCTTTTGGATTTTGTCCGCCGAGAGCGCCACTTCGGCGCTAACGCCCGCGTTAAACGCGTCGCCCTCCATAAAAGCGCGCGTGTCGGCGTTTAGGCGGAACGCTAAAACATTCGTCGACTGCGGATCTTTTCCCTTTGCCTCATCCTCTGTTCCATTGTAAGTCGGCAAATAGTCGTATATGAGGATGTCGCTGACGGCAAAACCTGCGCCCTTTATTATTTGGGAGCCAAGGTTGAAACCGAGCAAATATTTATCAAAATCCGCCATATAGTAACCGCCGGCGGTACCGGACACATTACCGCCGACATTAGGGGGGATAACGCCGGTTTCTATGGAACCCCGCGTGGCTAAACGCGCGCCAAAAGCATCGGCCTCCACCTCGCTCAAAAGCGGGTAGAGCTCGGCCTTAAAGGAGAGGTCGAAACCCTGCAAGAGCCTCTTGGAATCGCCTAAGAATGATTCCGACATAGCAAACCTGCGCTCTGCGGCGAAAATCTCCGGCTCGTAAAGGAGCTCGAACTCGTGGGTCCAGAGCGTGAGCGGAGAGAGCTTCTTCGTGTAATCGCCGACGTGATAGCTCAGTATCCCGCCGCCCACGGCTCCGTCTACGCTCAACCAGCGGGTGGAGACGGGGTTCTGCACGTCCGAGAAGAAGTTCCGCCAATCTTGGTGCAAGCGAAACATCGCGCGGGCGCTGAGCGCGTTGTTCGGCCTTGCGACAATGTCAAAATCAACGCTCGTGTACTCGGCGCTCTCCGACTTTTTTCTCCCCTCCTCAAGCGCATCGCCGGACAAGTGCGAGTTGAAAAACTGCGACCTAAACTCCCCGCCGAAGTGGATTCCGGCCTTCGAGATAATGTGATCGACCTGCGCCTGCAAACCGCCGACGCGCTTCTCAAGTTCCTCATCCGCAAACGCCGCCGACACGCCTAGCGCCAGCGCCAGCGCAACATGGAAAAGCTTCTTCATGGTAAATAGCCTTTCTTGCCTTGATATGGTATTTCGATTCAGTTTATTTGCTTTGCTTGTGTTCATAACAATTACCCCCTCCCCTTAAAACCACGTTTTGACTTCGAATGAAACTACCGGCGTAACCCAATCGTTTTTCATGCTCGGAGTCGCGTCTATGCCCCACTCCTCGTATTTGTCGTTTAGCCCCTTGTCGGTATGGCTTATCACCTTAAAGCGGCCATGCAGACCAACACGTTCTAAAACATCCCAGTCAAAACCGATGCCATAAGCGAAATCGCGGTAGTCTATAGGGACTTTTACGAAATCCCTCTCAGATACAGGTGCGGCATTGCCGGTAGTGCCGGTGTTGTAGGCGGCGCCTCCGGTGGGGTTCACTACTATCGACGTAGCATTGCGAACACCTAAAACTCTGCTGTAGTCCGGAGAGTGGGCGACCATCATCCACGATTTGTCGGAACGCCAATTCTCAAAACCGAAGAGGCCGAGGACATAGAAATTTTTGCGGAGGGCGATTGCCGGCTCAAGCCTCATGTAAAAGGACCAAAGAAGGTTGTTCTCGCCCGTTTCGCTAAAGGCTAAGGGCGCCATGCCGCGGGTTACGCCGCTTATCCCGGCGTACCCTCCCACAAAAAGGTCTTTTTTGTAGCCGATGGAAGCGCCTATGTCGTAGGCGGCGTCAAACTCAAGGTTGAATGTGTTCTTCTTGCTGACCGGCACCCAGCTCGTATTGGTTTCATAGCGTACGGTATCGCCCGTTTCGTCCGGATAGAAAACATAGAGCGACTGGTTGTTTATGGTCGTATAATTGCTTAAATCCCCGGGCAATGTCAAATCTTGATTCACATTGCTAGCGGTAGCATTGGTTCTACTTGACCGCCAGTTAAGATAAGCCTCCCTCGGGTTATTGTACGTTACAAAACCCTCAAACATCGACAAATAGTCGCTCCGCAATCCGCCCGCGCCCGGGCCGGCTACCTGCAGCACGCCGCCGCCGCCGCTACCGTTTGTGTTGTAGCTCCCCTTGATCAAAAAACTCTCGTCGCCCAAACGGCCCAAATATTTTCTCCCTCCGCTTTTTACGGAGTTGTCTATTAAGCCGTTCCCCCACCTATTGAAAGAACTGTGATAGAACGAAAACATATCGGAACCGTTCAAACGATGCGGAAAAAAGAGGAGATCGCGCCCGTCTTCGATATTCCAGTGCTGGCCGTACTTGAGCCTCATGTGGCCGTAACCCGGCAACTTAGGGGTATAGGTAAGGTTCACGCCTGCCATGTTCTGCGTGTAAGGCGAACCCTCGCCGCGGGCTATAAACTTGCCGGCGCCCACCATGTTGGTGCCGAAAGCATAAAACGCGTCCATTGGCGTAGCAAAAGAGAACGGAGAATAGAAATTCTGGCTTATCCATGCAAGGTCGAGGTCTAGCATAAGCGAATCGGTAAGCCAGCCCTTGCCGTTGTATGTGAGCTTTGAGTAAAACGCCGGAACAAACTCCGCTTCGCCAACAACCCGTTTCTTATACCACTCCGGATGTGCAGCACGGTTCTCCGGCGTGTGCGCAGGGTCTTCGTCAGCAGGAACATCATCGATCATCCACACCGTATCCGTCCAGTTGAGCGCTAAATCCGCATGCATCGAAAACGGACCGGCAATAGGCCCGCGTAAATCCACAGAAACTGTCTTGGGCTCCTTAAAAAATATGGAATCATCTCCCTGGAATTCCCGCAGGTACAGATAAACCGGGGCGCCCTCGTCGAACTTTGCGACGTAAGGGGCATCGTACTCCTTATAATCTATGCCAACGTAGTTGAGGCCAAGCGTCATGTCGCCAAACATCTTGCTCTTCGCGATGCGGCCATGGATGACGTGGCGGTACGAATCGCCGATACCGTACCCCTTTGCGGGAAAGTTGCCGACTTCGCCGTCCGCATAGGCGAGGTCGCCGGCAAAGTCAACGTACTCGCGCTCAAAGTTGTCGTAGCGCTCAAATGTCCCGTATACGAAGTTGGCGTAAATATCCGCAGGCAGATTTATGCTCTCTACGTTTATCCCGTTGAACGGCCTCTTGTTCCAAGCCGCGCGCCCGGCTTTCTCGCCCTTGGCTATATTATATTCATAATAGCGGGCGATTGGCTGCTCGACCTCAAAGGGCAGGTACTCCCACGCAAAGTTTCGCGGCTGCGACTTCCAAACCGTGAGCGGGGAAGCCTCTGTCCACAGCGTGTTGCCGAGCTTCACCCAAAACGAAGCGGGCACTGTGCGCACCGCAATGCCAGCGGCCATGTCTTCGTGGATGGTTATGCTGTTGCGCGCCTTGTCGTGCCTATACTGGTAGGGATAGCCAAGGCTGTCCGACCACTCGCTTATGGGCGGTGTACCGGGGTTAAAAACACGGCCGTAATATTGATTGCCGGTTAGCGTGTGCTGAAACCCTATCTTAGACCACAGCACGGTGTTGCGCCCCGGGCGGGCTACCATGCCCAAACGATAGAGGTTCTCGTTGCCCTCCCACCCAGACTGCAAATAGCTCCTGTCGGCTCTCATATAAGCCGGCGCATCGTACCCAAGGTTGTGGTATTGCACCTTGAGCCGCGCCTCGCCGGAAAACGAAACGGGGCTTGAGCCGCCGGAAAGCAGGGTTGACTGAACCTTAGACTCAAGGTCGTCGATGCTCTCCGCCACCTTGTCTACCCTATCGGACAGCGAACCCGCGCCTGCCGCAATAGGCAACATCACCCCAACCGCAGCGAAAGCGGCGGCGGCACGGGTTACGCGTTTAATGAATATAGCCAAACGGACCTCCATTCGGTAAAATTGAGCATTATCTTTTAATCCACTCCTTATGTATCTCCGGTATATCCTCAAGCAACTGCACCGTGTGCTCGCTCTTTGGGCGCTGCGTTACGTCGTCGGGCGCGCCCTGCTCTATTATCTTGCCCTTGTGCATGATGAATAGGCGGTCGCTTACGTAATAGGCCAAACCGATGTCGTGCGTTATGAAGACTATCGTCATGCTCAACTCTTCTTTGAGCTTCATAAGGTAGTCTAAGATGTTGGCGCGGACGCAGGCGTCCACCATGCTCGTCGGTTCGTCGGCGATAAGCACCTTGGGGCGCAGGACGAAAATCCTCGCTAGGAGCATGCGCTGCATTTGGCCGCCGGAGAGCTCGAACGGGTACTTGCCCTCGACCTCGGAGGGCTTGACGTTGACGGCCAATAGCGCTTGGTCGACGCGGTCCTCCATCTCAAAGTTGGAGGGCTTCTCCTTGTATATGCCGAAAGCCGACTTGAGCTGGGAACGGATTGTGAAGAATTGGTTGAAGCAGCTGAACGGGTCTTGGAAAACCGCCTGAACCTCGCGCCAGTGAACCTGATAGTCGGTGATAGGCTCGCCCTTGTAGGTAAACGCGCCGGACGTGGGGTGGTGCAAGCCCAGCATCATCTTAGCGAGGACGCTCTTCCCGCAGCCCGACCCGCCGACGAGCGAGACTATCTCGCCGTCTTTGATGTCGAACGTCACGTCGTCCACGGCTTTCACAACTTTCTTGCCGTGCCCAAACTTGCACGCGCAGTTCTTAGCCTCGAATAGGATATCATTTTGCATAGTCGCACCTCACTTGCCTCTCGCCGACGATTCGGATCTCCTGTTTTTTCTGCTTGCACTCCGCGCAGACCGACGGGCAGCGCTCGGCGAAGCGGCAGCCGGTTATCGCGTTGGCCAAGTTCGGCGGCGCGCCCTCTATGGCCGTCGGCTTGCGGTGCTTTTGCCCGGGCTCGGCGCTGAGCATAGCCCCCATAAGCGCCTTTGTGTAGGGGTGGCGGGGGTCGAAAACGACCTGCTCGGCCGTCCCCTTCTCCACTATCTCGCCCGCGTACATGATGGCTATGTTGTTGGCGACGTGGCGCAGAAGGGGCAGCTCGTGGGTGATGAAGATCATAGTCGAAAAAATCCCCTTCTCGAGAAGGTCGAATATCATCTTGATGACGACTTTCTGCGTAGTCACGTCCAAAGCCGACGTAGGCTCGTCGGCGATCACCATCTGCGGGTTTAGGAGCGTCGATATGCCGATGACCGACCGCTGCCGCTCGCCCGCCGTAAGCTGGATGGGGTGGGAGTTGAGCACCCTTTTCGTATCCATCCCAAAGAGGTCGAAGCGGTCTTTCAAGCGCTCGTAAATCTGCTTTTTGTCGACGCCTTTAAGGTGCGCGGCCATCACGTCGGCGGCGATGTCCTTGACCTTGCGCGTGGGGTTTAAGGCGTTGAAAGCGCCTTGCGGTATCATTGAGACCTTGCGCGACAGCACGCTTGCGCGCACGTCCTCCGGCGTGCGGCCCATGAGCGACTCGCCGCCCACCCGCACATCGCCGCTTGTCGGGTAGAGCGGCGGTATGAAGAGCCCCATCAGCCCGTTCACAAGCGTGGACTTCCCGCAGCCCGACTCGCCGGCGATCCCCAAAATCTCCCCCTGCTCCATAGAGAAAGAGACGTCGGTGACGGCGTGTATCTTCTGCCCGAAGCGGGTAAGATAGTGCAAACTCAGCTTGTCTACTTCAAATATAGCCATAGCGTTTGTTCCCCTCCCCCCCTACTTGCGCAGGCGGGGGTTAAAGACGCCCTCCATAGAGGTATTTATAAGGTACAGCGCAAACACTAACAAGGTGATGACGACCGTGGCGGGTATGAACGCCCACCATATCCCGTCCCCGAGCGCGCCCGTGTTCTTCGCCTGATTTAGGATGGTGCCGAGCGACACCGTGTCTAACGGGCCGAGGCCTATCATCGAAATCGCGGCCTCCGACAATATGCCTGACGAGACCTGCAGGATGAAGACCATGAAGACGTACGAGAATATGTACGGCAGTATGTGCACAAGCAACACCCTTAGCGTGCTGTCCCCGTTCAGCTTCGCCAAGGAGATGTGATCCTTGCTCTTGAGCGCCGCCGACTGCGCGCGCACGGCGCGGGCGCTCCACGTCCACGTCGTCATGCCGATTATCACCCCGATAAGCGTGAGCGACCGACCCTCTTTGAAGCTCGCGCTGATGAGGATGAGCACTACGAACGAGGGGATGACAACGAAGAGGTTTGTAAGCATATTCAAAACGTCGTCGACTACCCCGCCCCTAAACCCGCCGTAGATGCCTACGAGGGTGCCGATGGTGGTGGCGATGACCCCGGCTAGGAGCCCAACGAAGAGCGACGACCGCAAGCCCCTAAGCAGGAGCGAGACGTAGTCGCGCCCGAGGTCGTCTAACCCCAAAAGAAACTGCGCGGTCGGGGCGCCGTACTGCGCGCCCACGCGCTCCATCGTCACCTTGTAAAACACGGGGCCGAGAAGCGCGATGAGGAGCGTCGACAAAAAGAGCAACGCGCCGATGACGAACATTGGAGACTTTAACAAATTTTTTAGAAGTTTCATGGCTATGCCCCCTTCCCCATCTGAAGCCCTGCTTTGACGCGGGGGTCTAAGAACCCTATCAAAATGTCAACAGTGAAGTTGGCTATCAGCACCGATACGGTGATGATGAGCGTGCACCCCTGTATCATCGGGTAGTCGCTGTTTTGAATAGCCGTGAGCATCGCCATCCCGAGGCCCGGGTACGAGAATATCATTTCGGTGATGAGCGCGCCCCCTATCATCGTGCCCAAACTCAAAGCGAGGCCGGTAATCTGCGGGAGCATCGCGTTGCGGAAGAGGTACATGAGAACTTTCCCCTCCTTTAGCCCCAAAGACTTCGCGTACCGTATGTAGTCCGTCCCCAGCTCGTATATCCCCATCGACCTCATGCCGATAGCCTGCCCGCCCGCTAGTATCAGGAATATCGAGAAGAACGGCAGTATGTAGTGGTACGCCGCCGATGAAAGAAAGGCTAACGACGGCGCGATTTCGAGGTTGGTGGCGTATCCGCCCATCGCCGGGAACCACGGGAAAAGCACCGCGAAGATGTATACGAGAAGCATTCCGAAGACGAAGAACGGGAACGCGCTCAAGATAAGCGCGAAAGGGAAGAAGACCTTGTCGAAGACCCCGCGCCTATAGGCGGCCAAAGCGCCCAGCACGTTGCCGACTATCCACCCGAAGAGGATCGTGGGCAACTGCAGCGCAATCGTCCACGGCACCGCCTCCTTTATTACATCAAGCACCTTTTTGGGATATGTCTGGAACGACGTCCCTAGGTCGCCCATAAAGCACATCTTGATGTAGTTGCCGAACTGCTCGAGCTTGGAGGCCATGACCGGCTTCCCCTCGGCGTTGCGGACGATCTCGCCATCTTTCACTTTGACAAGGCCGAACTCTTGGAGGTACTTCTCCTCCTTTTGGCGGGCATCCTCGCTGCTTAGCCCCGAGCCGGCCTTGCCCATGATAATATCGACAGGGTTATTCTTGCCAAGGCGCGGCAGATAAAAATTAATCGTCACCGCGACGAGGAAAGTCATGAAATACCACCCCGCCCGCATCAGGATAAACCTGATAGTAGGATACTGTTTAAGCATAGCTCCCCTCTTTTGGCCGGCCGACCGGTGTCAAACGTTTATTGTAAAAGGGCCGAAAATATCCGGCCCCTACATCTCGAAAAATACCCACGCACAACAATCGACGCATTTAGCAATCCCCTCCCCCCCCTTACTTCGCCAACTCCAAATTCCACAATATCTTCGTGCTCGCCCCCACCATCGGCAGCAGCGGCGGCGCGTAGGGGTTTGCGGATGTCGGC